>JAHEFC010000321.1 GCA_024640385.1 Sphingobacteriales bacterium | reverse complement strand
CGTCCTTTTGCATTTTCAACAAGATGTCCCTGCCAGTATTCTACCAGTTCTTTCAGGATGGGGTAGGCTCTTTCCCTCAGAAAAACGGTATCGTTTGTAAACTGAAAATGTTCCCAGAAATGCCTGCTTAACCAGGCGCTACCCGGCCTGTGCACCCGCCAGCGACTGGGACCTCCCAATGCATTGTTGGTGCTGTAAATGACCCACCCTTTCGAGACGTTCCTCACCGAGTCTGTAGCAGCTTTGGATACGTTCGCGAGGTTTTCGATCCAGTCCAATAAAGGAAGATGACAGTCCGAAATATTGGTTTGTTCCGCCAGCCAATAGTTCATCTCCACATTGATATTGGTGGTATACTGCGAATACCAGGCCGGCTTGAATTCGTAGTTCCATATTCCCTGCAAATTGGCCGGTAATCCACCGGGCCTTGATGCACTGATCAACAGATATCTTCCATATTGAAAAAACAGTGCTTCCAGTGAATGATCCTCAACGCCCTTATTGTATGCCACTATGCGGTCACCAGTAGGCATAGCAGGTTCTTTGCCCAATTCCAGGGAAACCCTGTTGAATAGTGCAGAGAAATCACTGGTATGCGTAGTCCGGATCGCAGTATAATTTTTTGCTGAAACCTTGTTGATCAACTCCGTCAGTCTGTTATGTGGATCCTCCCCAAGATATTTGTTTACCGAATTTAATTTCACCGAAGTTGTGGCAACAAGATATAACAGTAAGGTATCGGCATTCGAAACTTTGATCCCTGAATCTGATGAAGATATGCTGCCGCCTTTATTGATCACTCTTGCGATAGACCCATATTTGATTCCATTATCGAGTTTGCCGTTAAAACTGATATCATTTCCCGCCACGGAAGATCTTGTTGGCCTTGCGTCGCTTAGTAATACCTCGCCTGTTATAGATCCTTTTTTTTCTGCGGTGACCATAAAAACCATTGACTGGTCAGGATAACTGATGAAGTATTCATGCTTGAACCTGTTATCTGCTGTTGCATAGGTTATGGTGTGAAGTCCCTTATTAAGAGACAGTGAGCGTTCATATCCTGAAACAGGACGATGCGCCCATTTGAAATGCAGCTCACCAAATGGCTGGTAAGCACCAACGGTTTCTGTAGTTCCGATGATCAGTGAAGACTCGTTGAATTGTATTCTCTCAACTGGAAAGTTTCCAAATACCATGGCGCCCATTTTCCCATTACCAAGGGGCAAGGCTTCCAGCCAGTTGGCTGCGGGTTCAGTATACCATAAACGTTCATTCCTAATGCCAGCGGATGCCTGTGATCTCAACGGTATCGCAATGTTCATGCTATGCGCTCTTTTGTTGATCCCCATTGCGCCAAACAAATAAACAGGCACCCCTTTTTCCATGAGCAGCCATGGACGTTCAAGCCGATCGTCTAATTTTTTATGCCCTGCAGCGTATACATTTCCGGGAATCACCAGTGGATACCTGGTCAGCTGCCAGTTGTATCCGTTGTCAGACCTGAACATGGCTATGGCACCTTCGATGCCGGTAAAACGGCCAGCCGCATCTCTGACCAGGGCATAGTTAACGCCTTTATAATTCCAGATAAACGGATCTTCTGCCAGCATCCAGGCCCTTTCGCTTATACCATTTTTTTCTTCAAATATGGGTTCCGGATGTTTGGTAAATGGACCCGTCATCGATCTTGAAAATGCAACGCCCATCCTCACTTTGCCACCCCGGTAGGTACCGTTCCTCTCCACTTGCTTGTACATTAAGATCACGCGCCCGCTGGGTTCTACCGTTACGGCAGGATTGGAAACCAGGATAGCGTCATAGGCTGTTGAATCTTTCCCAACATCCAGTACCGGCTTGTCGAAACGCTTCCATTCGCCTTCGGGAGAATCAGCAACGGCTACGCCTATGCGCTGTTTGTTCCTGTATCTATACCACTCCTCAGAATAGGGCGCAACAGGCGAGTTGACAGCAGGGCCAGTAGTTCCCATATAGTAGAGGTAATATTTCCCCTTGTATTCGATCACAGCAGGATTATGCGTGCAAATGCCATCCCAGTATTTACTTCCCCTGGTTTTGAATATGACTTTGATATGTTTGTAGGGCCCATCCGGTTTATCTGATGCTGCCAGCGCAATTTCAGAATGCGTGATCCAGCCTTCATGGCCGGTAGACCTTGGCCAACGACTGTAAAACATATAATATTTTCCATTCTTTGCTTTGATCACAGAGCCGCACCATATGTTGTAACTTGAATCGATGAACCTGTTCTGCATGGGCAGCGGTTGTACCATGCTGCTCAGGTCCACATCGTCCATAGAAACCAGGTTCCCGTTCTTATCCAGTTTCGGTTGCTGGGCAAACAGGGCAGGAGCGGTCAATACCACAAAAAAAAGCAAGATGAACGAAGGATAGATTCTCATGATCCGGAAGAAGTTCTTTTAGTAATTCGGGCCTGTTTTTTGAATCCCCAGTATCCGTAGGAAACCTGGATCGATCCCACATTTTTTGTATTGAGAGGTGCAGTGAATATCCCTGAGTCAGGGGCTGTTTCTGTTACGGTCAGTTTCTGCTCTTCCCGGTTATCTATTTTCACCAGCACCCATGCATTTTCAATTTTTGCAGGGTCAATGTTCAACGGTGCTTTCATAACAACAAAGGCCTTTGTTCCTTTTGAAAGTTCTTTAAGTTCTATACCCGATCTGTCTGTGATCCCAACAGAAATGCTATGGAGCGTTGAAAATGTAAGGGTCGACATCCAGCCCCGGTTAGAGATCGCCCAGCCTTCCGTGGCGTAGGCATTCATGCCGATCTTATCACCGGCGACAGGAACATCATTACTCGTAATTCTTGTTTGTAGAGAAGGGAAGTCTTTATCCAGCGGAGTTCCATCCAGTGTTCCCCTCACACGCCCAAGCATGCCATATCCATCAGGATGAGCCTGTGGCCAACCGTTTTCCACTCCTTCCCAATATCCATGTATGGCCAGCCTTTCCTTGCTTTTGTTGGAGAAATGCGCACCCAATGGATTAAGACCGAACGTAAAATTGATCTGCGACCATGCATATGTCAAGGCCTCGGGACGTTTCAATATATATGCTGCAGCAAAAAGACTTCCTCCCAGGGCAGGAGCTCCGCCGAGTTCTTTAGTTTTTGGATGTGCCCATTCCGTATCGCTATGGACCCTGTAATGCCAGGGGTTCTGGGACTTTGACAGGATATGGTCCATCCAGGCATTTAGTTTTTCCGCGGTTCCCGGAGGCGCTTTTTCCGGAACCGTCATGAGGAATAAACTGAGCGCTTGTGGCGTAATATGTTCTGCGTTCCTGATCCACCACATATGCCGGATATTATTGAAATCCCAATTGCGAATTATATCTGCGGCTGATTGCTGGGCCCATGCCAGGTATTTATCCGGATGCCCGTCTTTTTCATTCAGTTCAGTCAGGTACATGAACAGGTTGCTGAAAACAGATTGTCCGTACGCGTTACCCATTTCGTTGAATTCCTGGTATCCACTGTCGACCCATTTGGTACTGTAGGTCCAGTACCTGACCACTTTATGCCTGTCGTACTCCTCCCATTTTTCATTGCAGATCTTTCTATAGGCCTGGTATTTTTCTTCACTGAGATATGGTTTAAGAAAGCTATGGTATGCTGCACAAACAGCGGCCAGTTGATCCAGCGTGTTCCAGTAATCGTATTCCATTTTGGGTGTTCCTTCATAACCTACCCATCCATGTCTTGTAGCTATCGGCCCATTGAATGCAACATGATGGTATGCAAATTCTGCGTGCCAGAGGATCAGCGCGATCAGGTCGGGCGTTTTACCATTTCCCAATTCGTTTGTCCAACGATCGAACAGTGCAGGATTGCTGGCATAGAACATGGTTTCAAATACGGTCTCAAGCGTATATGCGCCGCAGTCTCGCGAAGGGCCGCCGCCATATACTTTGGATTCATTTGAATGAACGGGATCCGTTGAACCCCGCACATCAACAAAAAAATCATAGGCCAGTTTAGACGATAGCAACTCCATCAAGAAAGGCCTGATCTGAAATGGTACCGATGGTTTTAATCCTGTTACTTCAGCCACATATTCATCGGCATATGAATTGGGTTCAAATGATGTGAAGTAGCCAGCAAAATTCTGCAGTTTTCCTTCATATACTGTTTTGCCCGTTTTGTTTGAACGAATGATAAATGATGTTCCGTCTGGCACACCCCATGCCACCAGTCGTTTTGCTTCGCCAGCATTATATCCTGCCTGGTTCACTAGCACTGAGCCGATGGCTCCGGGCTGGGCATGAACTGAAAAATTTATACAGGTAAGAAGTATAATGGCTAGTGTGTTTTTCTTCATGCTTGAATTTGTTTTAGCGAGTTTTCAATATCGGTCTGTTTCCCATCCTGAAGATGAAGATGGCTGCCAGTATAATTACGGTTCCAACACTGGCTACAACTTTTGAGCTTCCAGAAAGGAAACCCAGTACCAGGATGCCTGTTCCAACAAGCGCCATGGATACGCCGATAACGCGTATGCCGAAACTGTTTTGTTTTCGGGCTTCCAAATCCAGTTGGGGAGAAGTCATAAAACTTTCGTGTGTGATGGTCACTGAGCCTATCGGTGCCGTTCTGTTTGCAAAACGATAGTACAGTTCAAAACACAGCAGGCTGATCAGAGGGATCGACTGACCTATCACGGTCTCCATGGTTCTTGTGAGTTTTAGGTCCAGCAGGGATGGCGCCATGATCTTCAGGAACAGGTTGATCGCGAGCGTTAGTAGGGTGGTAGTCACAACCGAGAATGAGGTCTGGCGTTTTGAAAAAAGGCTCCAGATGATGGGCGCAAATAACGCACCGCCTGCAATGGATGCCGTGCTCAGTACGAAATCCACGATGCCGCCTACATAGGGGATGAGCAAGGCTATGCCAACAGTACAGGCGCCAAAAATAATGGTGAAGAACCTTGCAACAAGGATCTGTTCTTTTTCTGCAGATGATCTTCTCACCAGGGTCTTGTACAGGTCTGTTGCGAAAACAGTTG
>JAHEFC010000320.1 GCA_024640385.1 Sphingobacteriales bacterium | reverse complement strand
ATCCTTGTCATATTGTTCTTCTGCAGGATCTCTTTTGCCAGGTTGAGGTAGTTGATGGCACCCTTGCTTTCCGCATCATATAAAATGGCGGGTTTGCCCACGCTTGGAGCCTCGCTCAGCCTCGTGTTTCTGTGAATGATGGTATTGAAAACAAGTTCTTCAAAATGACGGCGCACTTCACTGACCACCTGGTTGCATAGTCTCAGCCTACCATCATACATGGTCATCAGGATCCCTTCTATTTTCAGCTCCGTGTTCAACCTGGTTTGCACGATCTTGATCGTGTTCAGTAATTTTCCCAGTCCTTCCAATGCAAAAAATTCTGCTTGTACCGGTACTACTACGCTGTCGGCAGCAACCAGTGCATTGACAGTGATCAGGCCCAGGGACGGCGAGCAGTCGATCACGATGAAATCATATTCATCTTTGATCTCAGCCAGTATGTTTTTCAAAACGGTCTCGCGTTGAGGGTAGTTGATCATTTCGATCTCTGCACCCACAAGGTCGATATGTGAGGGGAGCAGGAATAGGTTAGGGATCTCGGTTTTCAATACCACGTCTTTTGCAGGCATCTGGTTCACCATGCAGTCGTACAGGCTTTGCTGTACATTATGCAGGTCGAAGCCAACCCCGGTTGTGCTGTTGGCCTGCGGATCCGCATCCACCAAGAGCGTCTTGAACTCCAGTACGGCCAAACTTGCCGCCAGGTTGATGGCTGTTGTGGTTTTGCCTACACCTCCTTTCTGATTTGCTATCCCGATCGTACGGACCATGCTTTAGTTGGTTATATGTTTATGGTGGACCCGATTGCAGGTAAATGCAGTGTTAGTCCGTTTTTTGTAAATGCTTCTGTTGCTTTTCCGTGGTCTATTTTGATGTACCCGAAGGTGTCGTAATGCACACCGATCACCTGTTGACAACTCACCATATGTGCAGCCCTGATAGCATCTTCGTAGCCCATGGTGAAATTATCGCCAATGGGAAAAATGGCAAAATTGAGGGGCGCGAATCTTGGCACCAGCTGCATGTCCATGGTGAGGGCTGTATCGCCGGCATAATAAAAATTGCCTTCGGTGGATTTGATCACAAATCCCATGGGATTTCCCCCGTAGCTGCCATCCGGTAAACTGGAGGAATGCTGGGCAACCACACATTTCACCGTGCCGAAACTGAATTCCCTGGTCCCGCCGGTGTTCATGGGGTGAATATGCTCCAGACCCTTGTTTGACAGCCATTCATGGATCTCCCAATTGGTGATCACTGTGGCCCCAGTCCTCTTTGCAATGGCCTCGCAATCCGCTATATGGTCGGCATGGCCATGGCTTACAAGAATGAAATCGGCCTCAATACGATCGATATCTATGGATTTAGCGAGTTCATTATGTGTAATAAAGGGGTCAAACAATAGTTTTTTCCCGTTTACCTCAACGCTGAAGCAGGAATGTCCATAATAAGTGAATTGCATGAAAAACCCGGATTTTGTCAGAATGGCAAATTTAATCGATCGGCACCATTTTGGGGAACAATATATCAACATTGGGTGTTATAACCCCTAAGATCATGAAGTATACAATCATTTCCGGCACCAATCGCCACGGCAGCAGGTCTCTCATGGTTGCCAGGCAATACCACGATATCCTGAAACAAAAGGGCATAGAGTCGGAAATTGTTTCCCTGGAGGGACTGGACCTTAACCATAAATCCGAGGTGCTGACCAAACTGGAGCAGGAAGTACTGATCCCGACCGACAAATTCATTTTCATTCTGCCGGAATATAATGGCAGTTTCCCGGGCTCTCTGAAAACCATGATCGATCTTTCAGACTATAAAAAGGTGTGGCCGGGGAAAAAAGCATTGTTAACCGGCATATCTACAGGCCGGGCAGGTAACCTGAGGGGGATGGACCATTTAACCGGTTCCCTGAATTACCTTCACGTAATGGTACACCCCAATAAGCTTCCCATTTCCATGGTAGACAAATTGCTGAACGGCGGAGTCAGGATCCAGGATTCGCCAACAATTGAAGCCATAGAAAAACAGGTGGACCAATTTATCGCCTTTTAAAACAATCTATGAGAAGAGTACTCGGTTCCGGCATTTTCATCCTGATCATGCTGTTGATCGACTGGTATGTGTTCCAGGCAGTGAAACATGTATCGCAGGCTGCGGCCCCTAAGGTCAGGCTGGTTATTTATTCTTTATACTGGTTGCTTACTGTAGCGGCCCTAACTGTATTCATGTTCGGATCCTTGCTTCAGATCGAGAACTGGTCCAAAGTTGTTCGTATTTATGTTTTTGCAACTTTGATCGGGGTATTCATTGCAAAATTCATCGCAGCAAGTATTTTCCTGGTAGATGACCTCAGGCGCGTGATCCACTGGGGTGGGGGTAAACTCTATTACCGGTTTGTACAGAATGAAGAGTTCAGCTCAAGCACTATTACCCGGTCAACTTTTATGAGCTGGCTTGGTATCGGGTTGGGCACTACATTGTTTGGTACCCTGCTGTGGGGATTTGGAAACAAATACCGTTACAAGCTACAGGAGGTGGCCATGCGGTTTAAAGACCTTCCCGAAGGCTTCCGCGGTTTGCGCATCATCCATATCTCTGATATTCACTCCGGATCATTTACTGATAAGAAAGCCGTTGAGAAAGGTGTTGAACTGATACTGGAAACAAAACCTGATCTCATTTTATTTACAGGGGACCTGGTGAACGACAGGGCCGATGAAATGCTGGAATTCAAGGATGTTTTTGCAAAGCTGAAAGCACCCATGGGTGTATACAGTACACTCGGCAATCACGACTATGGAGATTATGCGAGCTGGCCGAACCCTGAAGCAAAGAAGGAAAATCTCAGGCAACTTAAGAATATACATGCAGAAATGGGGTGGAGACTGCTGATGAATGAACACGTTGTGCTTGAGAAAGAAGGGCACCAGGTGGCCCTGCTCGGGATAGAGAACTGGAGCGCAAAAGCGAATTTCGCAAGATATGGCAGTTTGCCGACTGCCTATGAAGGCAGTGAACGGATACCTTTTAAGATACTGATGAGTCATGATCCCAGCCATTGGGATGCGGAAGTGAAGAATTATAAAGACATTCACCTTACTTTGAGCGGACATACCCATGGCATGCAATTTGGCGTGGAAGTACCCTGGTTCAAATGGAGCCCTGTGCAGTATGTTTACAGGCAATGGGCAGGCCTTTATGAAGATGGTCACCAGAAGCTTTATGTGAACAGGGGATTTGGATTTATCGGTTACCCGGGACGGGTAGGAATTCTTCCTGAAATAACATTGATCGAGCTCGTATAGTAATTTCCAATTAACAAATATTTGTAAGCCATTTAACAGTCCGTGGTTTAGTATTTGTTTTTTTTTACAGTCAAACCCCCATAAAAACTACTATATGAAAATTAGAATGCTTATCCTGATGACCGCATGTTTGCTTGCAGCGGGCGCTGCTTCTGCCCAGGGCATAAAATTGGGTGTGAAAGGCGGAGCTACCATGTACAAGATCGATGGAAAGTCTTTCCAGGATGAATTCCAATGGGGATACCATGTTGGCGGGGTTGCTGAATTGATGTGGAGCAAGAACTGGGGTATTCAGCCTGAGGTGCTTTTCAACCAGTCCAATCCTCAAACCGGGTATCAGTTCGATACTTTGTATAAGAGCATAAATCCCGGCACATTGAAAAATGTAAAACTCAATTATCTGTCCATACCTGTTCTGCTAACGTGGAGGCCTTCACCTTTGATCTCTTTCCAGGCAGGTCCTAATTTCAGCATCCTGATGTCTGAACAAAAAACACTGCTGCAGGATGGGGCGGCGGCATTCAAAAGCGGGAATGTATCTATTTTAGGCGGCGTACAGTTGAACATTCTCAGTTTCAGGGTCTATGGCCGTTACGGGGTTGGGCTTACCAACCTGAACAATATTGATGAGAATACGGATAAATGGAAAAGCCGGGGTGGGCAGATCGGAGTGGCACTTATGTTTTAATTCATAAAGAGAGTCAGAGAGTAAAATAGACAGCGAGCCAGAGTTAGGGTGACTCAACCTTTACTCTGGCTCGCTGTCTATTTTACTCTCTTATTAAATAAGGATCAAATTTTTAAAGAGGTCTATCTAAGGTGAAACCATCCAAGCTGGGCCATGCATGCCGCCTACGGCCACGTAACGCAGGCCAGACCAGGCAATGCTCACCGGGGGATTAGACCCACCTTCTTTCACTTGTGTCCAATCCAATCCGTTTTCACTTCTGAACATGCCTGTAAAACCAGTCATCATAAAATATTTACCGCTCCAGGTAACCCCGTAAGGCACCATATTCACTGCCCTGGTGGTCCAGCTATTGCCATCCGCGGATACGGCAGTAATGCCCGGCCCAACGGCGCAATAGGCTGATCCGGTCCAGATCATTTCCATGATCTCACCTTCAAATCCGCTGAAACTCTGCCGCAACCAGTTGATACCATCCGCAGACGTATATACAACGGGAGTTCCATCTTTGCCAAAGGCCATAAACTTGTTATTGGCCCAGACCACTCCATTCAGATGACCACTGTATTGTTCCGGAAGGCTGACTTTTGACCAGGTTTCACCCTGATCGGATCTCAGGATAACCGGATTGCGGTTTTCAGCGTTGGAACCAACTACAACCGCCTGGCTGCCCGACCATGCAACACCTGTTAACATGGCATTGGAAACGGGAACGGTGGGCCTGGACCATTCATCTGCAAAAGTAGTGGTCAGGATAGTACTGTTGTCTCCCACAGCTACCATGAAATTCCCTGTCCAACAAATATCCTTCAGGAAACTGGTCAGGTCTGGTCCGATGGGAACCCAGGAACCCCCGTCTCCCATGAAGATGATATTCCCATTTTCGCCAACAGCGGCAAACAGATCTCCAAGCCAGCGAACCCGCCAGAGTCTAACCGAAGTGTTGTAAGACTGCCATGATAAACCCTCATCGTCTCTGACCATTTCAATTTGGCCACTGAGTTTATTGGAGGCCGTCCCTTTCATATCTATGATCCAG
>JAHEFC010000319.1 GCA_024640385.1 Sphingobacteriales bacterium | reverse complement strand
AAATTGACAGGGTTAAATGTATTTTTCAGCTTCTCATAATTCTGCAGGTATTCGAAATAGGAATCACCCTGCCCTTTTTTGCGTGCGCCTGTTGCCCAGCCAACATCTTCAGGGCAAATGCTCCAGCTTTCCACGATACCCCACTGGCTGTATGCACCCCAGTGCATCAAGAGGCCGAACTTAAGATCTTTCCATTCTTCAAGCCTTTGCTGAATAGCGGGATCAGGATCGGGGTAATAGTCTTTGTGCTGGGCTTTAAGATTTGTTACAGATGCAATAAGGATCAGTGATGCAAAAATGAGTCGGAACATCGGTGAAAATTTAATGGCGTAAATATACGTTAGATTGATAATGGCAAAACAGGGGGGTGGGAGAATGTGATAAATATGAAGAATGTGGGAATGTGAGGAATGAATGTGGGAATGTGATCAATGTGTGTGATCAAACTTTCTGAAGTTTTTTGAATGGCATGACAAATAAAAAACTCCGATCGTTTGATCGGAGTTTTTTATTTTATACAACACATTAGTCACATTTCATTCCACCACATTCCCACATTCATCACATTTATCACATTCTTCAAAGTAAGCCAATAAGGCTTACCCGGTAAGCTTTATTGGCTTACTTTGAATGTCACTCTTCTGTTCTTTGCCTTACCTGCAGCGGTAGCATTATCAGCGATCGGCTGGTCCGCACCGAAACCTGCAGTTGATAACCTTTCAGCAGCAACTTTCTTGCTCACCAGGTAGGCTTTTACTGACTCTGCACGCTTCTCAGACAGCACCTGGTTCTTGTCTGCCTTGCCGGTATTGTCCGTATGGCCTTCTATAGCAACCTTGATCTCAGGATAATCCTGGTTCAGGATCTTCACCAGTTTGTTCAGCTCGGTTTTGGAACCTGATGTCAATGTGGAACTTCCTGAAACGAACTGGATGTTCTCTGACTTGAAGTTGATGGCCGGGCAACCACCATTCTCAGGAATACCTGCGATGGTTGGACATTTATCTTCTTCATCATTGATACCATCACCATCGGTATCAGGGATCGGGCAACCCTGGTAGCGGGCCAATCCTGGAACCTGGGGACATTTATCTTCCTCATCATTGATACCATCTTTATCGGTATCAGGGATCGGGCAACCCTCGTATTTGGCCAGACCCGGAACCTGAGGACATTTATCCTGCTCATCATTGATACCATCTTTATCTGAGTCGGGGATCGGGCAACCCTCGTATTTAGCCAATCCCGGCACATCAGGACATTTATCGTTTGGATCTGCAATGCCATCACCATCCCTGTCAGCTGGCGGAGGTGGTGGAGGAGGAGGGGGCGGCGCTACTTCCTTCTTCTTGCCTATATTACCGGCAAGGCCAATGCCATAAAAAAGATGGCTGGCAGTAGTACCTGTCACTATAGGAATACGATACTGAGCCTGTAAGAACAGGTAGGTTTCATCAAAGAAGTTTACCTGCAGGCCAAGTCCTGTTGGTACATATGCACCAAAATATCCCTGCCATGCAGAAGCACCAAAACCTGCACTGATGTAAGGAGACACCCAGTATTGATCAGACAATAATTTCAGGTTCACGTTGGCATCTGCTTCAAGTAATAACTTGTCGTTATTAGAAGTCGACTTGCCCGGAACCGGATAGGAAAGTAAGGAACCGCCCAAACGACCCATGAAGTCGATATTGTCAGTCAAACCTTGTGTATAGGAAATGGCCAGACCGGGATTCATCCGGCTGGTTTTGTACCATTGCTTATCGTCAAGCACTTCGCTGAGTCCGTTTTCTTTCAGGTCAGCGGCTGTCTGAAAATCATGAAGGGTGAAATGGACGCCGAGCAATTGCCCCTTTCTGTATTGGTTCTTGATCTTTACGTCCTGGCTAAAACTAACCAGCGCGGGACCTAAAAACAAAATACCGAGTATAACTTTTCTCATATCAGTCGGTTTATTGAATGGGAGCAAAATTAACCGTAACCGACCTAAGCGAAAAATTATTTTATTACCTTAAAGCTATATTATCCGGGTTCTTGCCCAATACATCAACTCTTACCCTGGAAAGCCCTTTACCTGTATAGCCAAGCTTTTTAGCTGCAGACTTGGAAAGATCCACCAGTCTGGTGTTTTTATGATGTAACCGGTCGTTGACTTTCACAACTACGGATTTCTTATTACTGAGGTTGGTGACCCTGATCCAGGTACCCAGGGGAAGTGAGTTATGAGCTGCTGTCATGCCTTTTTGGGTGAATATGTCCCCGTTGGCTGTTCTTTTTCCTTCAAACTTGTCAGCATAGAAACTGGCAGTTCCGTATTGAACCTTGGCGACATTCATTTTTCGGGTATTCACGGGTGTTACTTCCGCTACCTGGGAAATGGCTGCCACCGACAGGGTCAGGTGGGTAAGTAAAAAGATCGCAAATATTCGTTTCATGCTTAGGCTTTGGGTCAAAAAATGGCATTCCGCACGATTTCGACCTCTCTCCCGCAAAAACCCTGCAAAAAAACCGCTTTCAGTAAAAAAAATGTCTAATTTTTAGCGAAGTTCCTCATTCTCAACGCGTTATCTTCTCCATAAATATCGTCAAAAAACCGGATAAAACCCTCTTCGGCTACTTCGCAGGTAAAATACCGGAGGTATACAGGCATTTTTTTCTTCAGGGCCACGGTGTGTTTTTCCTGCCGGGCAAGCCAGGCTTGCACTGAATCAATAGGCACATTGGTAGAATCCTTGGCGATGAGATAGCGGGAAAGGCTATCCCACTGCTGTACCCTGACGCAGCCGTGACTCAATGCCCGGTTAGACCTTGAAAACAAGGACCGGGCATTGGTATCGTGCATATAAACATCATACTTGTTCCTGAAATTGAACTTGATCACACCCAATGAATTGTCATCCCCCTGCCGCTGACGAAGGAGATAGGGGAAATACTTCTTGTTCAACTTAGACCAGTCAATTTTGGCAGGATCAATAACACTGTCATTCCGGTCCACTACCATCAGGTTTTCTTTATCCAGGTATTTCACGTTCTTCTGGATCTTCGGCAGCATTTCCTTGAAAATAATGCTATAGGGAACAGTCCATTGCGGGAAAGTGATGAAATTTAAAACCTGGCTGTTCAATACAGGGGTGCGGGTGCGCGGCTGACCCACGATCACCTTTGATTCAAGCACCACCAGCCCGGAATCCACAACCTGCATCTTGAAAGCAGGGAGATTCACCCATATATAAGATGCAGGCATTGAATCAGGCAACTGTTTATAACGGTCAAGGTTAATCGCAATTCTTTTGAAGCGTTCCAGACCCGTGTTGTTGAGCGATGAAACCACCTGGATGCCTGCTTTTCCGTCCACCTTCAGCCCCCTGCTCTCCTGGGCCTTCTTAACGGCATTAGACAATTCAACGGAATCTGCTGTCCGCGTATTGAAGGTGATATAACTGCTTTCGAACAACCTTGCCTGCAGCTGCTTTACAAAAGTCATTGAATCTGTCCAGGGAAACTCAATATAAGTATAAGGAGTGCGATCCATTGAATCAAGAAACTGCGGCAGCATGGCCTTCAGATCACGGTAACCCTGGTGCACAGGTTCAAGAGATTCAAGCAGTTCCCTTGGCTGACCTCCATCCTTCAACCGGGAGAACATCCTGTTGTAAAATTCCTGCGAAAGCACGGAATCGGTATTCAGAGAAACACTGTCGCGGGGAATTCGTCCTGTCCGGAGATGTTGGGCAAATGAAACAAAAGCATCCGACAGCATCAGTTCACCCCTGGCCCACAATGCAGCGTCTGTTTTGGAAGCAGAGTCTCCCAGTTTTTTAAAAATATCCTTAAGTGCATTGGCATGATAATCTTCAGGGAATAATCCATAGAATTCAGCAGATTGGATCATGGTCAGAAAACTGTCAGCTCCCGGATGCCATGTTTTATCGCTTGACCAGATCCTGTTGAAATCATTTTCGGCATACAGAGATGAAACAACTGACGCCTTGCTAAGCGTGATATCTCCTGCATGGCCATTATCCGTTACTGCAAGATCCAGTAATTCAGAGATCTGCCTGATGATAGCCGGCTCTAATTTTTCAGGTTCCTTCACGATCTCTGTTTTCTTGGGCATCGGCTTGTTGGATAATTCTCCACATCCGGAAGTTATCAGAGAGATGATGAATAATATTAGACTGACAATCCTGATTGTTTTCATGTAAGTGTTTATGGGCAACAAAGCAATATTATTGCAAAAGCAGATACAAACATCCTGCCCAATGGGCCCGCCCCCCGGATTGTAACAAATTAGGGCAAAATGAATGCTCCCTTGCTGATGCAGCCCCTAAAAAAATGCTAATTTCCGGTATCATACACTGCATGAATAAAGGTTGGCTATCTGAAAAAGTAATTGTGATCATTGGCGGCACTACGGGTTTGGGCCTGGATGCTGCCCGGCGATGCATAGACGAAGGTGCAAAAGTTGTTGTAGTTGGCCGCAATCCCGAACATACAAAACAGGCTGGTGAGCTGCTGGGACAGTATGGCCTTGCCTTAAACGGAGATGCTACGGAAGTGGGAACTGCTGAAATGGCCATTCATGCTGCAATAGAGCGTTTTGGCAGGTTTACAGGTCTTTATCACGTGGCAGGAGGAAGTGGCAGGAGATTCGGAGACGGCCCCCTGCATGAGATCACGGAAGAGGGCTGGATGAAAACATTGCACTGGAATCTGGATTCAGTGATGTATTCCAACAGGGCTGCTGTAAAATATTTCCTGGAACAGAACAGTTCCGGGGTCATACTCAATATGTCGTCTGTACTCGGCTACTCCCCTTCACCTAAATATTTCGCCACACATGCCTATGCTGCAGCCAAATCAGCTGTGATAGGATTTTCAAAGTCATTGGCGTCATATTATGCATCCCACGATATCCGGGTGAATGTGATCGCTCCCGGATTGGTGGAAACTCCCATGTCGCAACGGGCATTTGGAGACGAACATATCATGAAATTCATTTCTTCCAAGCAGCCGCTCGGTAGAGGAGCTGTGGCGCAACCTGCTGA
>JAHEFC010000050.1 GCA_024640385.1 Sphingobacteriales bacterium | reverse complement strand
CCGAAAAGCAATTCATCGCTGTTCAATTTATCACCAAATAAAAGACTTAATATGACCTGCGCCTTTGCACTAGCGCAAAAGCAAATTAAAATGCAGATCAATAAATGTCTCAAGTAACGCATGACACTGCAAATTTAATTGTTGATCTTTATGTAGAACCAGATATAACAGTAAAATGACATTTTAGAAATCATTTCCCAGGTTTCGATTAATTTTAATGATGACGAAGAGATTTCTTCTTTTTGCATTGCTCCTTTCGGCCTTGAATGCATCTGCCCAATCGACAGATTCTGTTGCCAAATCCTGGGAAGTCGATGCCTCGGTCAATATGTATTTTATTCCCAATGACCTCCTGGTAATGCCTGTTGTAAGCTACGACAAGGGACGTCTTCACCTCGAAGCCAGGTATAATTATGAAGACCTGAAAACTGCTTCTCTCTGGGGAGGTTATAATTTTGAACTGGGAAATAAACTGAAACTCGAAGCCACGCCCATGTTGGGGCTTGTATTCGGTCAAACGGACGGGATAGCCCCTGGTATTGAATTCACCCTGAGTTATAAAAAGTTCTATCTCTATCACGAAACTGAATATCTGTTCAATTTCGAAGATCGATATAGCAATTATTATTACCAATGGTCCGAACTTGGCTACAGCCCTACAGACTGGCTGAATTTTGGTTTGACAGCACAGAAAACCAGGGTCTTCCAGTCTTCACGCGATGTTCAAAAGGGACTGTTTGCAGGTGGCATCTATAGATCCCTCTACCTCACCGGATATTATTTTAATCCTTTCGACGACGACCGGTTATTTGTACTTACACTGGGCTTGAATTTCTAAACAAGCCTCTTTATATTGCTAAAAATGGTCATTGAGTTATGTTTGCCAATTAAACATCCCTCCTTGTTATGCGCACTATATTCCTGTTGCTGGTCTCCAATTGTTTCATGACGTTCGCCTGGTATGGACATTTGAAAAAAGATCTTACTAATATCTCCATCGTCAAATTGATCCTGATCAGTTGGGGAATCGCATTTTTTGAATATTGCTTTATGGTGCCCGCCAATAACAAATATGGCTTAATGGAAGGGTTCTCCCCTTTTCAGTTAAAAACCATCCAGGAAGTGATCTCGCTGTTTGTCTTCTTCCTGTTTGCCATATTCGTCTTAAAAGAAAGTTTCCGGTGGAATTACCTGGTAGCATTTGCATTCATTGCTGCGGGAGTTTTCTTCATGTTTTACAGGCATCCATCACAGTAATGACCGGCATTTGAACCATAAAACAAAAATATCGCTGCTTACTGCAAGCTCCATTGTTGTAGCCAACATGATCGGTACCGGTGTATTCACCAGCCTGGGCTTTCAGCTTTCTTCCGTACAGAACACCATCAGTATCATGATCCTTTGGGTGGGTGGAGGCCTGATCGCCATTTGCGGTGCATTTGCCTATGCCGAACTTGGTACACATTTCAAAGACACCGGCGGTGATTATATCTTCCTGTCTGAAGTTTTTCACCCCGCATTCGGCTATTTTTCTGCGTGGGCAGGGCTCACCATCGGCTTCTCCGCACCTGTAGCACTGGCAGCCATTGCATTTACAAAATACTTTTCACCATTCGGCCTGCCCCAACAGGCATGGGTAGCCGCAGTACTGATACTCATCATAACCCTGCTGCACAGTTTCACTATAAAACACAGCAGCAGGATGCAGAATCTTTCAACCCTGGTGAAGATCCTGTTCCTCATCATACTGATCGCAACAGGTTTATCGGGTACTTCAAATGAAAATAACGCCCTGGAGTTTTCCGGCAGCTGGACTCATGAGATCACTACAACCGGGTTTGCAGTCTCCATGATCTTTGTAACCTATTCCTATACGGGATGGAATGCTGCGGCATATATTGTTGACGAAATAAAAGATCCCGTAAAAAATCTCCCCCGAGCGCTGATCAACAGCACGTTGCTGATCATCGTTCTCTACACCCTCTTCCAACTGGTGCTGTTGAAAAATGCATCGGTTGCTGAACTGTCAGGCAAAGAGGAAGTGAGCTTCATTGCATTTCAGAACCTGCTGGGAAAAGAAGGCGGCAGATGGGTGAGTTTATTTATTGCAGTTCAGCTCATTGCCACCATCAGCAGTTATTTATGGGTAGGTCCGCGTGTCACCTGGGCCATGGCGAGGAATCACAGGCTGTGGAAACCCCTTGCCCGAGTGAATGCCCATAATATTCCCGTAAGGGCAGTCTGGCTTCATGCTTTGATCAGTATAGCCCTTACACTCACAGGGTCATTCGAACAGATCTTACTCTATGCGGGATTTGTACTTCAATTGATGTCGTCCCTCACCGTTGCTACCAGCCTGTTCATAAAAAGCAGGCCCGGCGAATTCAGAACCCCATGGAAACCTTTGCCCCAGCTGATCTTCCTGGCCTTCAGCCTGTGGGTACTGGCTTTCACGATCATGGACAAGCCGAAAGAAAGCCTGCTGGGCATAGCGATGGTTTTGGGAGGAGCGATTTTCTATGGGAAAACAAGACCCAAACAGGTAGAAAGTAAAAATTAAGAAGTAAAAAGTAAAAACTTATTCAGCTATATTGTATCTGTTTTTTTACTTTTTACTTTTGACTTTTTACTTTGCAATGATCCCCAACTATAAACTCAAGGACCTCGCTAAAATGCTGCATATGTCGCCTTCAACGGTATCCAAAGCGTTGAACGACTATCCGTCTATCAGCGAGATCACCAGGCAGCGCGTAAAGGAACTGGCCAAAAAGCTCAATTTCATTCCTGACCAGACTGCCATATCATTTAAAAGCAAGAAGAGTTTCAGCATTGGCGTGATCATCCCCAATCTGCTCGATCAATTCTATACGCTTGCGGTGAGCGGTATCGAAGAATATGCCATGGCGAATTCTTATAAAGCCATTGTATCCCAGCATTACGAAGACATGCAAAGGGAGATCGAGATCACCGAAATGATGAGTAAATACCGGGTAGACGGCCTGATCGTGTCCATCACGAAGAATACCACTAACATTGACCATTTTAAAAAACTGGAAGCCATGGGGATCCCCGTGGTATATTTTGTGAGACGTCCTGTTGACGAACCCTGTTTTAACGTCACCAGCAACGTATATAAGGGCACTTTTGATGCAGTGAATTTCCTGGTGAAAAAAGGACATAAACGGATTGCCCATATACTTGGTCCGCAAAGCCTTCTTACTACCAAAGAAAGATACCAGGGTTATGTTGACGGTTTAAAGGCGAATAATCTGCCGCTGGATAAAAGCCTGCTATACTCGTCAGATCTTTCCACGGGAAGCACTATAAGAGCCGTTGACAAACTGATCAGCCTGCGCGATATGCCTACAGCCATCATTGCATTCAAAGATTATATTGCTATGGATGCCATGCAGTATATCAAATCCCTCACTAAAAGATCTTTAAGGAAGATCGAGTGGGTGGGATTCGGAAATCTTCCAATGTTACGATACCTCGATAATCCCCCACTGGCATCGCTCGAAGAACAATGCGCGCTGATCGGCAGCAGGGCAGCGGAATTACTGATGAAAAGGATCAGGGCCGAAGACCAGAAGCTCCCGCCTGAATCCATTCAGTTCGATTGTACACTTAAGGAACTGAAATAATTTCCTTTCTTCAAATCCTCTCCTATTTGTGATGAACCTGGAACCAATATTTTCACATTTCATTCATCACATTTCCCACATTCATCACATTTCCCACATTCAAAAAGCTAAGTACCCCGGCCATTTGAACCGGGGCACTTGCTGACTCCTGCTTATGAAACGTTCTTTATTCCGGGATCTCCGTCAATGGCGGTACATTAAATTCACTGCCGGAGTAACCTTTATTCTGATTGATGACTCCATTTGGATTGGCCAGAATTGCACTCCTCGGAACCGGCCACAGGACATGGTATGGACTGATGGTATAAGCGTCTCCACGCACATTCTTTACATTCTGCTTATAAAATATATTCTTATCCATCAGCCTGTCGTACCAGAAATTAGCCGTATGAAAATTCTCCTTATTGTACGTTTTGCCGTTGAATGATTTTCCTGTTTTGGCGAAAATATACGCGATACGGGTCAGCTCTGTTTTCCTTGTTTCTTCATAATACAGTTCGCGCGCACGCTCGTCAAGTATGGTACCCAGGTCAACCTGTGCAGCGGTGAACGGAGCGCACTTGGCCCTTGTTCTCACCGCATTTACATCATCTGCAGCTTTTGCGGCATCACCTTTCCACCAATATGCTTCAGCCCTTAATAAGTAGGTCTCTGCTAATCGGTATACATACCAGTCTGAGTTGCCACCCTGATAAGGTGTGCGGATCTGGTCAGGAACGTAAAGCTTGTAATGAGGCCAGCCAAACCAGGTCCGGATGGTGTCTCCACTGGACACCAGCAGGGTGCCGCTGGAATTGAACAACTGCAGCCTCTTGCCATAATATGGCGAAGTAGTTTTGATAGATGGATTGTTATAAACAAGCATGTTCATTTCCATCCAGTTGCCGGAAGTAGTATCATGCCTCAAGTCGGCCGGATCTGTCCAGATATCTCGTGTTGAATATCCTGTTCCCCTGCACCTTCCAATCCCTCTTCCATAAAACGTTGTCATATCAAACTCCACTCCGAAGTTTGGAGACATCCCCACTTTCCCATCAGGAGTAAGTATCGTATTTGCAGAAAAGAAAGGCACTGCCTGCCTCATAGAAGTAGTACCATTAACCACAGCATTCTGGTCGCCATATCGGTCAGTAACAAGGAACAGAACCTCTGTGTTCGCTGAAATTGCTTTGTTCTGCGGCCTGTGCAGATCCCAGATCACATTCTTATTCTGCAGATTAGCCTCAGCCCCAAACCTGCTGACCATGAGTTTATAGGAAGAATTGCTGATGATCTGGTTAGCGGCAGCAATGGCTTCATCAAACAACCCTAAAGAAAGGCAGACTTTGGTAAGTAAGTGCAGCACAGCAGCTTTGTTGACGTCACCTTTATCCTGTACCCAGGGTACAACCGCCGCAGCAGTATCCAGTTCTTTCTTGATCCTGTCCAGGATCACTTCGCGTTCTACGGAGTAGAAATCAAGTTTGGGCTCCTGGAGTTCTTTGAATGGAGCGGGAATATCTCCAAACTGGTGCACCAACCGATAGTAATAGTAGGCCCTGTAGAAGAACGCCTTTCCCTTGATCACATCCTTCGCAGCCTGGTTGAATTCTGCATCCGGAAGCCTGGAAACAATGGTGTTGGCAAGCCTGATACCGATATAGAAATTTTCCCAGTACCATCCGATCCTGTTGAAGTCAGCGCTGTTCAGGTTAGCATCCGGTGTTATGAGCTGGTTCATATTCACCGCAGGTCCAAACTTATCAGTTGTTCCTTCCACGGCTACTTCCGAAAAAATGTGCTCAGTAATAGTAGGCGCACCATCCTGATACCACTCAGGCCTGAGATTGTTTGCACAGGATGCCAGCGCCGCCTTGAATCCTGATTCATCGATCAGTGTATTTTCAGGTGAGAAGAACGACAAAGGTTTGGGCTCGAGCCAGCTCTTGCTGCACGATACCGTTAGAGTCAGTATCAAAATGATCAGCACCCCACCAAAGTTTTTATTGTTATTCTTTTTCATAATCATTATTTGGAGTTGATCAAATTATAATGTGAGGTTTAAGCCGAAGTTCACAATAACAGGGGTAAGTCCCTTGTTCTCCGGATCGAAGTACTCCCAATCCGAGAACACCCATGCATTCTGAACGTTGATATATAGTTTCAGGGCCTGCATCTTGTAACGGCTCATCAGGTCCTTGTTGAAAGTATACGCAACACTGATGTTGTTCAACCTTACAAAAGATGAGCTTCTCCAAACATTGTATCCTACACTTCCACCCGCGGCAGACATCATCTTTGCATAATCATTTATAGGATTGGTTGGAGTCCAGTAAGGCCTCTTGTAGAATTGTGATCTGTCATAGAAACGGTCCACATTCTTGGCCTCGTTGTATTGGCTTACCTGGCCGATCCTTGCATACAACGCAAAGGAGACATCCCAATTCTTGTAAAGATTGAATTCATTCCTGAAGTTGAAAGACAGCTTCGGAGTTGTTTGTCCAACAAAGCTCCTGTCGTCAATAGTATACTTGCCATCGCCGTTCAGATCCTCCAGCCTGAAGTCACCTGGAGTGAATCCATATTTCCTGGCATTGACATCATCTGCTGTCTGCCAAACGCCTGTTACACGGTAGTCATACACATCGCTGATCTGCCTGCCGATGAACCATCCATTGGCAATGTCATCTTTCTCTTCATATCCAACAACCTTGCCTGTTGAATCTTTCACCGCAACGGGACCATAGAGTTTGATAATTTCGTTCTCATTGGTCCAGATGGCAAATGAAGCTCTCCAGATGAAGTTGTTCTTCTTCATCAGGTTTGCGTTCAGCATCAACTCCAGACCCGTATTATTGACCTGTCCAAGATTTGCTATTACACTGGTAAAACCAGTTACATTTGGCAGGGTTCGGTTGACCAACAGATCCATTGTTTCACGCTTATACCAATCCAGCGAACCGCTCAGGTTTCCTTTCAGAACGGTGAAATCCAAACCAATATTGACGGATTTGTTTCGCTCCCATTTCAGATTAGGGTTTGCCATATTCGCAGCCTGCACCCTACCCACACTGTAGCGGGCGCCGCCGGGGGTAATGTATTCATAACTACCTGAAGTGAGCCCTGCCAATGCAGCGTAACGACCGATCTCCCTGTTACCGTTCTCACCGTATGATACACGGAGCTTACCATACTCAAGCCATTTCGCGTTGCGCATGAACTTCTCACCGGTGAATATCCAGCCAACGGCTGCAGAAGGGAAGAACGCGCGTGGATTCTCCAGGCCAAAGGCTGAATAACCATCACGCCTGGCCGTTACAGTGAGTAGATATTTATCAGCAAAACTATAATTCAACCTGCCCATCAAGGCATCTCCAGTTGCATACTGGTCATCATTTGTAACAACCACGGTTCTTGCTGCCTGTATCGCATTATAACCCAGGTTATCGTTGGGCGAGTAGTTCTCCGCATTGGTCCTGTTATACCAGCTTTGATATTTTTCAGCATTGATCAGGAAAGTGGCGTCAAAATTATGTTTTCCGTAAGATTTATTCCAGCCGATGATATTGTCCCACTGCCACTGGAAGATCTGGTTGTCTTCACGCACGGTGATACCACCCCGTACACCCTGTAGCGGATGCTTTGATGAAAGGTGATTATAGTTTTTGTACCATTCCCACCTGGGTGTGAAATTCGACTGGTAATAGAACCCATATGGAAGCTTGCCCTTGATGTAAACAGATCCGAACAACTGGGTTGTTGTCTGTAACCTTCTGCGATAGGTGATATCAAGGAAAGGATTAGCGTTATTACCAGGATCATCATTAGTACTGGTGCGAAGTTTGGTCCCATCATCGGTATATAACTGTCCGTAAGGCGTGGTTTGGATCATATCATTCAAACTCACCGTATAAGGACTTTCATCCCTGTCAGAGAATTGAACATTGGTACCCAGGGTCAGGAACTTTGCCACATTACCTTCCAGGTTGAGGCGTGAACGGAAAGTTTTGTACTTCTCTCCCACTGCCAGACCTTCGTTCTCGAGATAACCAAATGAAGAGTAGTAACTGAATTCATCTTTTCGTCCTGAAACAGATACCGTATAGTCCTGGCCAGATGAAGCACGGTTATACATCAGATCTTCCCAGTTAGTAGGAGTTCCCTCCTTATAGTTCTTGATCTCGACCGCGTTGAAACGTAACCGGTTCAGCCAGATATCAATGGAATCACCAGTTGCACCGGTCAGGGCTTTCCATTCCGTCACGCTGACGTCGGATGGCAACTTACGGGGATCAGTGAACTGATATTTGATATTGGGTTTTGAAGTAGAATCAAAACCCCGCATACTCCAAAGTACATCTGTTCTCCAGTTCACGAATTCATCGGGGGTAAGAAGCTTCGGATACTGAGCTATCCAGTTCACGTTATAGTTGGCATTGAAAGTGATCACCGGCTTACCAACCTTACCTTTTTTAGTGGTGATCAGGATAACACCATTGGCAGACCGGGCTCCGAATACAGCTGCGGAACTTGCATCTTTTAAGATATCCATGGTCTGGATATCGTTAGGGTTGATATCATCCAAACTTCCCTGGTAGATCACACCGTCAACCACCAGCAACGGCGATGTTGAGGCAATCAGTGAACCCCGGCCACGCACAAGCAATGCACCACCTCCTTTTGCGGAAGGGTTCAGGCTCACATCCAGTCCGGGAGCGTTACCACGCAACATGTCCTGCACCGTACGGGGATTCTCATTTTCAAACTGCGTTGCTTTTACCTGGGCAACCGCACCCGTCAGGTCTTTCTTCTTCTGGGTACCATACCCAACCACAACAACTTCACCTAACTGGTTCTGCTGTTCTGTGAATTGCACCTCGATAGGGCCTGATGCATTGGCCACGGAGACTTCTTTTGACGTATACCCGGCATATGAGATCACAAGCGTGGCATTGGCGTCAACACCTTTCATGCTGAACACACCATTTGCATCTGTTAACACATACTTCTTCGAACCTCTAACGGTCACAGTTGCACCGGCCAATGGCTCGTTCTTTGCATCTGTAACCCGGCCGGTTACATCAATCGGAGCTTTTTGAAAATTACCCGCAAGTTTTTCTTTTGATGGAACGTCTAAAGCTGATAGAGAAGAGAAACTGACCATAATCGTCATTATCAGCATGCACCTTAGTAGCAGGGCATGAGGGATCTTTTTTGACATTAGCTGCAGTTGAGTTGGTTAGATAATTATGTACAATCTAGTTTATCACAATAGTGAAAAACAAGGAAAACGTTTGAATACGGTGTTTCCTAATTCCAGCCGTTTGCCTTAACGATACCCAGCTCCAGGCCCCTTAATTCGGCCAATCCCCTCAGTCTTCCAATGCATGAGTAGCCCGGATTAGTGCTCTTTTTCAGATCATCCAGCATCTGGTGACCATGATCCGGCCGGAATGGAATGGATGAGCCAAGGCCCTGTTGAATTCTGAGGATCTCCGTCATCACCGCATACATGTCCACGTCTCCTCCCAGGTGGTCATCTTCATAAAAATTTCCTGCTGCATCTTTCTTCACATTGCGCAGATGCACGAAATGTATTTTATTGCCCATCTTCCTCGCCATGTCAGGGAGGTCATTATCGAACGATGCACCCAGGGAACCCGTACAGAAACAAGCACCGTTGCTTGCAGCAGGCACCGATGAAAGTATGTATGCATAATCGTCCATATTCCTCACGATCCTCGGCAATCCAAGAATATCATATGGAGGGTCATCAGGATGGATAGCCAGCTTGATCCCCACTTCATCTGCTACCGGTGTGATCTGGGAAAGAAAATAAACCAGGTTCTCGCGCAGCGCATTCCTGTCAATATCCCGGTACAAAGCCAGCTTCTGGCGCATCTCCGGAATAGAAGCCTTCTTCTCACCCGGTATACCGAACATGACAATATTGGCAAGATTCTCCCTGGACTCTTTAGTTGACTGTTTAAATCTCTTCTCAGCCTCTGCCAGCACTTCTGCAGGATAATCATCGGCCGCTCCCGGGCGCTCCAGGATATAGATATCGAACAATGCCATATCATACCAGTTGAAATAAAGGGCCTTGGACCCATCCTTCATAGTGAGGTCAAGATTGGTCCGGGTCCAGTCGTTCACCGGCATGAAATTATAGGTGACTATGTTGATCCCGCATTCCGCAAGATTCCTCAGTGTCTGTTTATAGAGTTCGATCCAGTGCTGGTATCTTCCTGACCTGGTTTTGATCTCTTCATGAATGGTCACACTCTCCACCACATCCCAGGTCAGGCCCTTAGACATGATCAGTTCTTTTCTCTTCCGGATATCATCCACGGTCCACAATTCACCATGCGGCACATGATGCAATGCCGTCACAATACCTTCAGCACCAGTTTGCAGAATATCATCCAGTGTTACCGGATCACTGGGACCGAACCATCGCCATGTTTGTCTGAGTTTCATAAGCTTTTATTTTAAACACCGGAGAATACACTGAATCCTCCATCTACATAAATAGTTTGTCCGCTCACAAATGAGGATGCATCACTGAGCAGCCAGGTCAATGCACCGCACAATTCTTCAGGCTCTCCAAATCGCCTGTATGGCGTATTGTTGATCACGGCCTGGCCCCTTGGAGTGAGCGACCCGTCAGGGTTGGTGAGCAATGCACGGTTCTGATGGGTGATGAAAAAGCCGGGCGCTATGGCATTCATCCTGATCTTTCCCCCATAGCGATTGGCCAGCTCCACACACATCCATCTTGTATAATTGTCGATCGCCGCTTTGGCCATGGAATAGCCCAGCACCTTGGTAATTGCCTGGCTTGAAGCCATGGAAGAAATATTTACAATACTGCCACCGCCCGATTGAACCATCATAGGTCCGAAAACCTGTACCGGGATCAAACTCCCGAATAGATTCAGGTCAAATACTTTTCGTGTGGCGTCAATATCAATAGAAAAAATATCGTCTGCCGGATCAATAACCGCTTCTTTCATATTACCGCCTGCTCCGTTCACCAGGCCGTCGATCCTACCATAGGTTTGCATAATAAGGTCAAGACCGCTTTCGAGCTGCTTTTTGTCCAGCACATCTGCGATCAGGGCCAATGCATCCCCTCCGGCATTTTTTATCTCGCATACCCTTGTTTCAGCTATTTCCCTGTTTCGGCCTATCAGTACAAGCTTTGCTCCCGCATCTGAAAGGCTTTTTACAAACGCTTCACCCAGCACTCCCGTAGCTCCTGTAACCACGATCACCCTGCCTTTCAAAGAAAAAGAATCGTTCATGTTGTTGGTTATTCTTTACGAAATATAGGATGAGATGGATATATTATACGCTTCGTTTTCTGGAAACCGATTGAAATGATCACCGCCCAAATTCGGAAACCGATTGAAATGGTTTGAATTGTAAAATGACGGATATTTAGCCGTCTCAAGCGATTTCTGACTCAATTTTTAAACATGAAATTATTAACGAAGCATTCAGCTCTGTTTACCCTTGCTTCACTGCTGTCCATTTCGTTCAGCCTGGCCCAGGTGAACTGGAAAAAAGTCAATGTGCTTATCTATACCAGGAGCGATAGTATAACCCACGAAGGCAAAAAAGCCTATATACACGATAACATTGCAGCTGCAGCAGGAGCTGTGCAGGCCCTGGGAAAACTACATGGATTTAAAACTGAAGTAACCAATGATCCTTCCGTATTTAATGAAAACAATCTGGCCCGTTTCAACATCATTGTATTTGCCAGCACCAATAATGATGCATTCAGCACAGATGATCAAAGACTAGCTTTTCGCAGGTACGTGGAATCAGGAGGTGGTGTGGTAGGGCTGCACTCTGTAATGGGTACTGAAAGGGCATGGACATGGTTCAAGAATATGCTGGGCGGTACATTCTCCTGGCATGCAAATAACCAGGTATATAAAGTACGCAATATCAAACCGAAACATCCTGCCATGGAAGGTGTTCCCCTGGTATGGGAAAAGAAAGACGAATGTTATTTCGCCAAAGAGATGTATCCCGGTATCGAGGTGCTGATGGCTCATGAAATAAAAACACTTAATCCGGTCCAGGCTGCTGACATTGCAAAGAACGCCGGACTCTACGATGAACTCTACCCTGCCGTCTGGTATCATAATTTCGACGGCGGGCATATATGGATCTCGCAATTGGGCCATGACATTGCCAATTACACTGATCCTGTTTTTGTCAATCATATCTACCAGGGCATGAAATACATTGCTTCACTGACCGCGAAACGTGATATGACCAAAGCTTACGCAACAACAAGGGATACTCCATTACAATACTGATCATTAAACTTTTTATTTTATGAAGATGAACCGCAGAAAATTTGTTTCGTCAGCTGTAAAAACGGGAGTAGCTACAGGGGTTGCTTCATTTGGTTTCCCGTCTATTGTTCCGGCATCTGTTTTTGGCAAGAATGCACCAAGTAACAGGCTTAACATCGGGGCAATAGGAACAGGGAGGATATCGCGCGACCACGATATGGCTGAAACCCTGAAATATGACCATGCCCGTATCATAGCAGTATGTGACCTGGATAAAAAAAGGCTGGGAGACGCCGTCACCTATGTTAATGGCTATTACAGCAAGAAGAATGCAACTGATTATAAAGGAGTCACTGCATACGAAGATTATAAAGAACTCCTCGCCAACAAAGATATTGACGGCGTGCTGATCAGCACACCTGACCACCAGCATTCCATCATTGGCATCCATGCGGCAGAAGCTGGCAAAGATATCTATCTTCAAAAACCCACTTCACTGACCATTGAAGATGGCCGGGCCCTCAGCAATACTGTTCACCGCACAGGAAGGATACTGCAGATCGGCAGCCAGCAACGTTCTTCTACCCAGTTCAGGTATGCCTGTGAGCTGGTGAGGAACGGCCGTATCGGTGAACTGAAAAAAGTGATCATCGGCTTACCCGTGGATCCGGGAGGCGATCCTGAACCGGAGATGCCCATACCCAAAACATTGAACTATGATGCCTGGCTGGGTATGACTCCCTATGTCTATTACACTGAAAAAAGGGTGCACCCGCAAAATGATTACAGCAGGCCCGGCTGGTTGCGCTGCGAACAGTTCGGCGCCGGCATGATCACGGGCTGGGGCTCGCATCATATCGATATTGCACATTGGGGAATGGATATGGAATATTCAGGACCTGTAGAGATCTGGGGTAGTGCAGAATTTCCAAAATCCGGCTTATGGGATGTTCACGGAAGTTTCAAAACATATGCCAGGTATGCCAATGGAGTGGAAATGGAGATCAGCGATTCCAACCCCAACGGAGTGAGGTTTGAAGGTACCAAGGGATGGATCTTCGTGACCCGCGGCAATTATGCAGCAACAGCATCAGACCCGGTAAGCAAAACGCCTACCAAAGCCCTTACTGCAAGTGATCCCGGCATCATTACTTCCAAGATCGGCCCGGATGAGATCAATCTCTATGTCAGTGAAGAGCATCATGGCGACTGGCTGAACAGTATGAAAACCAGGAAGCCTCCTATTGCACCTGTTGAAGTGGGACATCGTTCCTGCACGGCCTGCCTGCTGCATCATGCAGCCATGAAACTGAAAAGAAAACTCTACTGGAACCCGATCAAGGAAAGATTCGTCAACGACGATGAAGCGAATGCGATGTTATCCAGGCCGAAGAGATACCCGTATATATTTTAGATCAGGACATTATGAGAATATTGGCAGTTTTGCTTTTTTTCACAGGTTGCAGGTTACAGGTTGCAGGTTGCAGTGATCTGATGGATCTGGAACCTGGAACCTGCCACCTGCAACCTGCAACCTGGAACCTGCAACCTGACACAATGAGACCGTGGAGATTTATCACATTGGACCCCGGCCATTTCCATGCCGCCCTGGTACAGAAAAGTATGTACCCGGAAGTTGACCCTAACGTGCATGTATATGCGCCAAAAGGGAACGACGTAACACTGCACCTGAACAGGATCAACGGCTACAACAGCAGGGCAACTTCTCCTACTTCATGGAAGGAGATCGTTTACGAAGGGGAGGATTTCTTTGACAGGATGCTGAAGGAAAAAAAGGGCAATATTGTTATGCTCGCTGGCAATAATAAAAAGAAAACCGAATATATACTCAACAGTATCAAAGCAGGTTTTAATGTATATGCAGACAAGCCCATGGTGATCACAGCCAGTGCATTTCCTATGCTGGAAGAAGCTTTCAGCATGGCGAAGAAGAAAAACCTGCTGCTCTACGATATCATGACCGAGCGCTATGAGATCACTACCATGATCCAGAAAGACCTGTCCATGATGCCGGAGATCTTCGGCAAACTGATCAAAGGAAGTACCGAGAATCCTGCCATAACCAAAGAAAGCGTACACCATTTCTATAAGGAAGTGTCCGGTGCACCACTGCAACGCCCGGCCTGGTTCTACGATGTGGAGCAGGAAGGAGAAGGCATAGTGGATGTCACCACCCACCTGGTAGACCTGGTGCAATGGGAGGCCTTTCCCGAACAGGTGATCGACTACAAAAAAGATATCAGGATCAACAGTGCCAGGCGATGGACTACCGCCCTGTCGCTGCCAGAGTTCACGGCCAGCACCGCAGCTAGCGCATTTCCTGCTTACCTCAGAAAATATGTAGATGCAAAAGGCTTACTGCAGGTCAGCAGCAACGGGGAGATCAATTATACCTTGAAAGGCATCTATGCCAAAGTATCCGTGATCTGGAATTATAAAGCAGAACCCGGTGGAGGCGATACCCATTTCTCTATTATGCGTGGCACAATGTCCAACCTGGTGATCCGCCAGGGAAAAGAAACTAATTTCCAGACCAAATTGTATATCGAAAAAAATCCCGGACTCTCCAATGCCCAGGTTGAAAAAGCATTTGCGAAACTCGAAAAAAAATATCCGGG
>JAHEFC010000318.1 GCA_024640385.1 Sphingobacteriales bacterium | reverse complement strand
TCGCTGGCAGCGTTTCCGCAATTTTTTCCAGAACCAGTTGAGGGAAGTGAGTAGTAAGTACAAACCGGATCTTTGGTGGTTCGATGGTGATTGGGAACATAGTGCAGAAGAGTGGGAGGCTCAGAAGATCAGGCAGATCCTGACCAAGGATAATCCTAATACCATCATCAATGGAAGGTTGATGGGATACGGAGATTACGAAACGCCGGAGCAGAATATACCTGTTTCTCGACCCGCCTATAACTGGTGGGAGCTTTGTATGACCACCAATAACAATTGGGGTTACAGGCCAAAAGATACCGCCTGGAAAACGCCTTATGAGATCATCGCCATATTTGCGGACGTGATCAGCAATGGCGGGAATCTTTTATTGGACATTGGGCCAAAAGAAGATGGGACCATCCCTAAGGAACAGGCAAATATATTGCGTGAATTGGGCGCCTGGAACAAGACCAATGCCGAAGGTATTTTCGGTACTAGGGCGGGCATTGCACCGGGACATTTTTATGGACCTACCACTATTTCCAAAGATTCCACCAAGCTCTACCTTTTTGTAGCGGGCAATACGGATGGTCCCTTGTTGGTAAAAGGACTTGATAACAAGATCAATAAGATCCGCGTGTTGGGCAGCAAACGCGAGCTGAAACATAAAGTAGTAGGCAAGATCTCCTGGAGCCCGGTGCCCGGCCTGGTTTACATCGATCTACCCAAAGATGCTCAAACCAAGTATATCTCTGTAGTAGAGCTTTCCTTGGATAAGCCCGTGAAGTTGTATAAGGGGCATGGTGGGTTTAATTAAGCAGTGAGTAGGGAGCAGATTTTTCAATAGACTTGCAATCAATTCACTTCTCACTACTGACGAAATCAAACACCTTCTCCATCAGCTTCCATTTCCAGGGATCGTCAGGATTTTCCCAGGGCAATGACTGCTGGAACTGGCCCATCAGTTTTTCCCATTCCTGGACTTTGGGATTGGCAAGATCCATGGCAGACTTTTTCTCAAAGCTGAAATCATCAGCTGTTTCAATGATCATGAACATCCTCGTCTTTAGACGATAGATCTCCATGGAAATAATGCCGCTATCCGTGAGGCTCTGCAGGATTTCAGGCCATACTTTCTTGTGATAGTCCTCGTACTGCTGGATCAGGGATGGATCATCTTTGAGATCAACGGTCAGACAATACCTGCTCATGTGCTGGTTTTTTATGTTTGTGCCCCTGCAGGGCGAAATATAATACTACACCATAACATACTAACGGTACCCAATAACCGATCTGGATATTATCGTTAGACCGGTCAATGATCCCGCCCATCAACACAGGGAATAATGCCCCGCCAATAATAGACATTACGATCAATGATGAGCCCGGCTTGGTATTTTCTTTCAGGTCCTGGATTCCCAGGGAGAATATGGTCGGGAACATGATGGACATGAAAAATCCAAGTCCGCCCAGGGCCAACACAACATTTTTACCATCTCCATAAATAGCCGCGGCACTAAGCAGTATACAGGCAATGGCATAGATGGCCAATAGTTTGGCGGGTTTGATGAATTTCATGAATAATGTACCGGTGAATCTTCCTGCCATAAACAAGATACCATATGCTCCCAGGTAGTAGCCGGCAGTTTTTTCGTCTAAGCCTCCGCCTGTAATTGCCGCGCGTACAAAAAAACTGGTAACGCAAACCTGCGCACCTACATAAAAGAACTGCGCGATAACGGCCCAGGTCAGATGTTTATGTTTCAATGCTTCTGCCAGTGAACCCTTCGATTTTTCCTCATCTTCACGGAACTCGGGGAACTTGTTCAGGAGAAATGTGACCGCAATGATAACAAGAAATAACCCTAATAATAAGTAAGGCATTTTTACGGAAGCAGCTTCTGAAGCCAGGTAAGCATCACGGGCGGTGTCAGTCATGGATGCGAGCTCCTGGTTGGAATATTCTTTTCCTGACAGAATGTATTTTGTTCCCACATAGGGGCCTATAAAAGCAGCAAGACCGTTAAATGCCTGGGCAAGGTTCAATCTTGTGGTAGCCGTTTCCGGATCCCCAAGTTTAGTCGCGTATGGATTAGCCGCCGTTTCCAGGATGGTCAATCCGCAGCCAATGATGAATAAGGCACCGAGAAAAATAAAATACACTCTTGTATTGGCAGCAGGTATGAAAAGGAAGGCCCCCAGGGCAAATATCAATAAACCAACAACGATCCCATTTTTATACCCCCATTTCTTCAGGATCATCCCTGCAGGAATAGCTCCAAGGAAGTAAGCCAGATAGACTGCAGTATCTACCAGGGTAGACTGCAGGTTTGAAAGCTGCAATGCTTTCCTGAGATGCGGGATAAGAATGCCATTCAGGTTGTTCGAGAATCCCCACAAGAAGAAGAGAGATGTAACGAGAATGAAGGGGAGAAGGAGGGAGCGTTTGTTCATGAGAGATTATCTTTCGTTTGTTATAAGTGTCTTTGGTTTATTCAAGGCGAGAGGCGAGAGGTGAGAGGCGAGAAGAAGGAGGATTTTTTTCTATCGCCTTACGCCTCTCGCCTTTCGCCTCTTGCCTCTAACTGATTCTTCGATCTAAATGAACATACCCTCCGTCCACGTGTATCAATTGTCCCGTGGTATGACTTGATTTATCCGACAAAAGAAATGCTACCGTATTGGCCAGTTCTTCCGGCGTGGTCATTCTTTTTTCAAATGGGATGCGATCGGTGATCTTTTTCAATTCGCCTTCAGGATCGGGCATGGATTTGATCCACCTGTCGTACAATGGCGTATAACTCTCTGCAACGATCACGGCATTGACACGGATACTATATTTCAGTAATTCAACTGCCCACTCCCTGGTGAGCGCATTTCTGGCTCCATTGGCCGCGGCATAACCCGATGTTCCTCCCTGGCCTGTCTCTGCTACCTTGGAGCTGATATTGACGATAGCGCCTTTGGATTTGATCAGTTCCGGTAAGGCATGTTGCACCAGCAAATAATAGTGCACCACATTTCTATGCAGAGATGCTATGAAACCTTCATAAGTACCATGCTCCAGGCCATTGCCATCGTTCACACCTGCATTGTTGACTATGCCATCAATACGACCATATCTTTCAATTACTGTATCGATCGCGGTTTTACATTGCTCAGGAACGGAGAGTTCGGCCACCACATGCGAACCGGTGCCAATGCTATCAATTGTTTCCTGGTTATCCGCTTCATTGCGGCCGACGATCACGGGAATGGCACCTTCAGCGGCAAGCACCCTCACAATGCCTTCGCCAATGCCTTTGGCTCCGCCCGATACAATGATCACCTTGTTGTGTAAGTGTAGATCCATTTTTTATAATTTATAAAATCTGCTGGTATTACCTGATAAAACCTGTTCGTGTTCTGTAGCAGCTACCTGCTCCAAAAACTCTGTGACTATCCTTAGCACCTGTTCATATTTGCCTGCAACAAGACATACGGGCCAGTCGGACCCAAAACATATTCTGTCTGTCCCAAAATATTCTGCCACCGTATCAATATAGGGTTCGAAAGTTTCAAAGTTCCATTTCTTCCAATCTGCTTCAGTCACCATGCCGGAAAGCTTGCAATACATATTCGGGTTCCGGGAGAGTTCCCTGATATCGTCCCGCCATTTTTTCCACTGCTTATTTTTTATATCCGGTTTGGCGATATGATCCAGTATGAAATGCTGATCCGGATATTTTTCGGTGAACCTAATCGCAGAAGGCAGTTGGTCGTGATAGATCAGCACATCATAGGTGAATCCATATGCGGAAAGTTTTTTAACGCCGGCCTGGAATTTCTTATTGGTCAGAAACTGATCGTCCGGAGCGCCCTGCATGATCTCCCTGAATCCTTTGATAATGGGTTCTTTGCTATAGACCTGTAATCTTTCTTCAATGTTTTCACTGCTCAGATCCACCCAGCCCACAACGCCTTTGATGATGGGGTGTTTTTTTGATAGCTCAACGAGGAAGTTGGTTTCTTTCTCTGTAGTATCAGCCTGCACAGCCACACATCCATCGACCTTGTTTTTAGCAAACACCTGTTCAAGATCTGCAGGCAGAAAATCTTTCCGTATCACCTGCATATCATCATTGATCCAACCATGCGTTGTCGGATCGTAATTCCAGAAATGTACATGAGAATCAATCACTTTCATTATTCACATTTATCACATTCATTCATCACATTCTCCACATTCATCACACTCACCACATTTTCACCACGTGCTGTTGCTGTTCACCCAACCCCTCAATGCCTAATTTCACTACATCTCCGGCCTTCAGATACCAGGGTTCCGGTTTCTGTCCCAGGCCCACACCCTGCGGGGTACCGGTGGAGATCACGTCTCCGGGCAGCAGGGTCATGAACTGGCTGATATAGTAAACCAGGTAAGGCACATTGAAGATCAGGTCAGAGGTGGAAGAGTTCTGCATCTTTCTTCCGTTCACGTCCAGCCATAAATGCAAATTGCCCGGGTCCGGGATCTCGTCTTTGGTAACCAGCCAGGGGCCTAGCGGCGCGAAGGTATCACAGCTCTTGCCCTTTACCCACTGTCCGCCTCGTTCGATCTGGAACTCACGCTCTGAGTAATCATTATGCAAAGCGTAGCCGGCTATATAATCATAGGCATCTTCCAATTCAATATAGGTAGCCTTCTTGCCAATGATCACGGCCAGTTCCACTTCCCAATCTGTTTTCTTTGAATTCCTGGGTATATGCAAGTCGTCATTAGGTCCGCAGAGTGCCGTTGTACTTTTGAAAAACAATACCGGCTCCTTAGGAGGTTCTACACCGGTCTCCGCCGCATGCTGCGCATAGTTCAAGCCTACACAGATGATCTTGGAGGGTCTTGCTACACAGGATCCATATCTTTCATCATCACCTACTATAGGGCAGGAGGTCGCATGGGTTTTCAGCCAGCTGGCCAGTTTACCCAGTCCTCCATCTTCAAAAAAACCTTCATTGAAATCGGACCCAAATTCCGATACATCCAATTTCTTTCCTTCTTGTACCACGCCAGGTTTTTCTTTTCCAGGCGCACCAAAACGAAATAATTTCATACTTAATTATTGATACT
>JAHEFC010000317.1 GCA_024640385.1 Sphingobacteriales bacterium | reverse complement strand
ACTGATCTCCATCTGGCGCATGTTGATCCTTCCGGACAGGTAAACATATTTGTTCAGTACGTCACCATGCCTGTTTTCTTCCGCGGTCCACATCCTCATCCATTTGCTCCATCCTTCCGGTTCCAATTTGCTTACACCTTCCACATCCATCAGCCATGATTCGTAAGTAGGGAGGGCCTCTTCTGTAATGATATCGCCAACCAGTACAACCAGGTAATCGTATGGCAATTCCATGCAGGATTCACGTAGTTCTTTGATCTGGTCGTAAAATGTAGGATCAGAGCTGACCGGCAGTACATCTGAAGGTTGCCAGTTTTCTTCAATATTCTTGAGGTATTCTTCGATGATAGAATCCATATTCTGCGCGAGAAAATGCATTACCTCAAGGCGGGAAGGATGTAAACTCATATACGCGAAGGTAACTTATGGCCGCTTAAAATCATTCAAATGTTAAGCCTTGTAACAAATTTATTGCCTCCGGATCCTTACGGTACCATTGGTTTCAAATGTGCTGGTAAGGAACACTTCGTGCCGGGTAATGCCATCATGTATGATCATTAATGCCGTATTCGGTGGGATCCGGCCAAGGTTTTCAGCAAACATGCTGATGTCGTGAATGGTAGTGGTTGAATCAAGCTTTATGTAAAGATTAACACCCTGTACCGACAGCCCCTGTTTTTCAAGTATCGGGACCTTATTGTAAAAGACGGAAATGGTATCACCATCAACATCACCATTATCGTAAAATGTAACACGAAGTGAATCAGATTTAACTACGATCTCATTGGTAACGGCCAGTTTTCTCTTTTCAAATTTCACGATCTCAGGAGGTGCTGCAAGTTTCTTTTCAGTTACGATCTCCGGAGTCAAAACAACTTCATCCGGATTAGGTCTCCACACCCGCTGAACAGCAACTGCTTCTTTCAATATACTGTCCGTTTTCTCCTGGGTGTCCAGTGTGAAAAGCAGGTTGAGGTCAGGGCAGGTGTATTTATAATTCGGATTGCGCAGGAAATAACCCTTGAGGTTACTTTTCACTTTCGATGCCACCAGTGTGGCTTCAAAATCCATGATACAGTTCACGGTAGGTTTTGATTCATTGGAACGGAAAAAAACGATCGGGACGTTCCTGATATGCAGCAGGCGTGTCTTAGGATCATATTTGCCCCTTACAAAAAAGCTCTGGTACTGGTTCTTGAAATAATAACCCATGATGCCTTCTACATCATTGGATTTCTTTTGCTTGAGAATAAGTTCGGTCAGGTAGCTATGACTCTGGCCTTCCATCATGATCTCGGCCTTGCCATACCAGCTGCCTCCTACTTTTTGCGCAAAAATCTGCCCGGTAAATATTAACAGCAGGAAGAGGATGAAATATCTCATGGGTAGTAAATAGTAACCAAATATAACATCTATACCATATTACCCGCACATCGGGATCAATTACTTGCTTATCCGCCTCAACTCCCGGTCGGCCTCCCTTTGTTTGATGCTTTCTCTTTTGTCGTGAAGCTTCTTGCCCCGGGCCAGGCCGATCTGCATCTTGGCTTTACCGCTTTCTGCAAAAAATATTCTCAGGGGAATAATGGTGAATCCTTTCTCTTTGATCTTGGCCTGTATCTTTCTGAGTTCCTTCTTATTCAATAACAGTTTACGTTCCCTCAGCGGGTCATGGTTGTTATAGGTTCCCCTTTCATACTCTGAGATATGGAGGCTTCTTACATAGAGCTCCTCGCCGTTAAAAAGACAATAGGCATCATTGAAGCTTGCCTTTCCGCTACGTAAAGCTTTCACTTCCGTTCCGGTCAATACAATACCAGCATCGTATTTATCATCGATCTGGTATTCGTAATAAGCTGAACGGTTCCTGATCTCCATGGAGGGAATAGTATAATAGAGTTGCCCCGGTTTAGTTTGCGAAAAGCTGCAGCAATCTTGCTATAGTGTCTTTCAATTCTTTCCTGTTCGCAATAAGGTCAAGAAATCCATGATCCATAACGAATTCAGCAGTCTGGAAGCCTTCAGGAAGATCTTTCTTGATGGTTTCCTTGATCACCCTTGGTCCGGCAAAGCCGATCATGGCACCGGGCTCGCCAATATTGATATCACCCATCATCGCAAAAGATGCCGTGGTTCCTCCATAAGTGGGGTCAGTACACAGCGATATATAGGGTATGCCGGAATCGCATCAACGAAAACGCTGATTCCATCATCCGGGCACCACCGCTCTTGCTGATGATCATGAGCGGTACCCTGTGCTGCAGGCAGTAGTCGCAGGCACGGGAAATTTTTTCACCCATCACAGAACCTAAAGACCCGCCAATGAAATTGAAATCCATGCAGCAGATCACCAGGTCTTTTTCACCCACCTTCCCAGCGGCAACTGAAATGGAATCATGAAGCCCGGTTTTGTCGTAGGCTTCCTGAAGCCTTTTCTTATATGGCTTCATGTCCTGGAATCCGAGGTAATCCACAGATTTGACCTGTGAGAATAATTCCTGGTATTCCTGGTTATCGAATAATATATCGAAATAATCTTCACTCCCTATCCTGTGGTGATAGGTGCACTGGGGACATACATAGAGGTTCTCTTTCAGATCCTGAACAGTAGTGGTGAATTTACACTGAGGACATTTGATCCAAAGTCCTTCAGGGGTATCCTTTTTTTCAGATGTGGAAGTCAGAATACCCTTTCTCACCCTTCTGAACCAGCTTGAAGAGTGCTCTTCTTTGTTAGTTTCAGAGCCGGGAATGAAGTCGTCCTGATTGAACTCCATAAAGCAATATACGGCAATTAGGCAATAGTGATGCTATTGTCGAGATATACGTCCTGGGTAGCTTCCAGGATCTCAACTCCTTCTGCGAACGGACGCTGGAAGGCCTTTCTTCCCAGGATCAGCCCCATACCGCCAGCGCGCTTGTTGATCACTGCTGTTGCCACTGAATCCGCCAGGTCAGAACTTCCTTTCGATTCGCCGCCAGAGTTGATCAAGCCAACCCTGCCGCTGTAACAATTCAATACCTGGTAGCGGGTCAGGTCAATAGGATGGTCTGAAGTCAGTTTCTCGTATACCAATTTGTTGGTTTTACCATGCTTGGTAGCCAGGTAACCGCCATTGTTGGTGGGAAGCTTTTGTTTGATGATATCTGCCTGTAAGGTGACACCCAGGTGGTTGGCCTGGCCGGTGAGGTCAGCGGATGTATGATAATCAACCCCGTCTACTTTGAAACCATTGTTACGGGTATAGCACCATAAGATGGTCATCATGCCCAACTGGTGTGCATATTCAAAGGCTTCTGCCACTTCCTTGAGTTGCCTTGCACTTTCTGCAGAACCCCAGTAAATGGTAGCTCCAACACCTACAGCACCCATATCCCAGGCACTCTTTATGGTGCCAAACATCGTTTGGTCGTATTTGTTAGGAAGGCTGAGGAATTCGTTATGATTGATCTTTACAATGAAAGGGATCTTGTGAGCATATTTACGGCTCATGATGCCGAGTACGCCATAGGTAGAAGCAACACCGTTGCAACCTCCCTCAATGGCCAGTTTCACAATATTTTCAGGATCGAAATAAATCGGGTTGGGAGAGAAGGCGGAACCTGCACTGTGTTCAATGCCCTGGTCAACGGGGAAGATGGAACAATACCCCGTATTAGCTAAACGGCCGTGACCCAAAAGCGCCTGGAGATTTTTCAGTACCTGGTTGCTCCTGTTGCTGTTGATCCATATTTTGTCTACATGGTCAGCTGAAGGCAAGTGCAATGTGCTCTTATCTACGGTTTTACAGGTATGATTCAGCAAATACTCCGCCTGGTCGCCAAGCAGTTCAGTAATGTTATTCTTCGCCATGGATTGTTTTAGTTTTTGGTTCGCAAATATAGGAAATGAATCGTAAGTGATCCCGAATGCGCCTCCAGCCATTCTGCTTACCTTAGTCTTATGTGGAAAATTACTTTGGACCAAACCGGCAGAGAGGTCCGGTTGCCGGGTATTCCGAAACGGATCGTGTCTGTGGTTCCATCTCAAACCGAGCTGCTTTACCACCTTGGATTGGAAGATAAAGTGCTGGGTATCACAAAATTCTGCATTCATCCGGCAGAATGGTTCAGAACTAAAACCCGGGTTGGGGGCACAAAAAAACTGGATATCGGGAAGATCAGGAGCCTGGAACCAGACCTCGTTATTGCCAATAAAGAAGAAAATACGAAGGAAGATGTGGAGGCGATCAGTGCATTTTGTCCTGTTTGGACCAGCGATATCCACAGTATTCCTGACGCATTGGTGATGATCCGCGAAATAGGTGCCCTGACGAGCAGGGTTGCCGAGGCTTCTGCACTCAAAAACCAGATCGAAACGGGTTTTAAAGAGATCACCGGAGCCCGCCGCAGGGCCGGATACCTGATCTGGAAAAATCCCTTCATGGCTGCAGGTGGTGATACATTCATCAGTGATATGATGAAGGCTGCAGGGCTCGATAACGTGTTCTCCAAGACAGACAGGTATCCTGAGGTCACCATAGAGCTGATCCGCTCTTCAGGTATTGAAATATTGCTTTTATCATCCGAGCCCTATCCATTCAAAATGAGAGATTTAGAAGAATTAAAAAAGATAATGCCGGATACAAAGATCGTACTGGCAGATGGTGAAATGTTCAGTTGGTATGGCAGCCGGATGCGGGAGTTTCCCGGGTATCTCAGGCGGGTGAATTGGTGAACCGGGCATGGCATAAAAAAATATTCCTCCCGGTTAGGGGAGGAAATAACTTTTTTTGTGGAGCCAAACTACTGATGGCTTTCAAGGCATTGGAGTTCCTGGTTTAGAACGTTGGTTTCAATGGATTTGGATCGATCTTTTTTTAGACGTGTACAGTTTTTCTAAGGAAACGGATTCGGTTTGGTTTGGTTTCACAGGAGAGGATTCTGGTTTTTGGGTATTGGACAGAATACTCCGGTTTTTTTTAGGGTTTGGATTCGGTTCGGTTTTCAGCAGGACGGATTTTCAACGGGTTTTCCAGGATAATTTGGTCGGTTTTCTGGGACTTGGTTCGGTTTTTCTAAGGGTCGGTTTTCTTTGGTTTTCTTAGGACTGGTTGGTTTT
>JAHEFC010000316.1 GCA_024640385.1 Sphingobacteriales bacterium | reverse complement strand
TTAAAATTCCGCTGTCTTCGGCGTTCTTGGAAAAGGTATCACATCCCTGATATTTCCCATTCCGGTTACAAACTGGACCATCCGCTCAAACCCAAGCCCAAAGCCACTATGCGGCACCGTGCCAAACCGGCGCGTATCCAGGTACCACCAGAGCTCATCAGTTGGTATATGCATTTCTTTCATCCGCTCCACCAGTTTATCCATCCGCTCCTCCCGCTGTGAACCGCCTACGATCTCACCAATTCCGGGCGCCAGAATATCCATGGCAGCAACCGTTTTACCATCATCATTCTGCCTCATGTAAAACGCCTTGATGTGTTTGGGATAATTCCTCACGATCACCGGCTTCTTAAAATGCTTTTCAACCAGGTAGCGCTCATGCTCACTTTGCATATCAATACCCCAGCTCACATCATATTGAAACTTCTTCTTCTTATACGCGGGCGACTGCAACAAAATATCGATCGCCTCAGTATATGTGATCCGCTCAAAATCGTTCTTCAACACAAACTCCAGTTTCTCTATCAGACCCATATCACTCCGCTTATCCTGCGGCAACTGCTTTTCTTCATCTGCCTGGCGCTGGGCAAGGAACTCAAGATCCTCCCTGTTGTGTTCCATGACATAGGCGATCAGGTATTTGATGAAACTCTCAGCGAGATTCATGTTGTCTTCTATATCATAGAATGCCATCTCCGGCTCGATCATCCAGAATTCGGCGAGGTGCCTGGAGGTATTCGAATTCTCCGCCCTGAAAGTTGGACCAAAAGTGTAGATCTCCCCGAATGCAGTAGCGGCAAGTTCGCCTTCCAGTTGCCCGCTCACCGTCAGGTTGGTATTCCTACCAAAAAAGTCTTCTTTATAATTAATGCTACCGTCTTCGTTCCTGGGCGGATTGTCGAAAGGCAAAGTACTTACCCTGAACATCTCGCCTGCACCCTCAGCATCACTGCCCGTAATGATCGGGGTATGGATATATAGAAACCCTCTTTCATTATAAAACTTATGAATGGCATATGCCAGCGCATGCCTGACACGAAATACTGACCCAAACGTATTGGTCCTGAATCTCAGGTGGGCAATTTCCCGTAAAAATTCAAGGCTGTGCTTTTTAGGCTGCAGGGGATACTTTTCAGGATCCGAATCCCCCAGGATCTCAATAGCTGTCGCCTTTAACTCCATTTTCTGCCCTTTTCCCAAAGAAGGTACCAAAATGCCCCTCACTTTCAGCGCAGCTGACGTTGTCACTCTTTTGAGGAACTCATCATCAAAGCTCCCTAATTCAGCAACCACCTGCAGATTGGTATTGGTAGACCCGTCGTTCAGGGCAATGAACTGATTGTTCCTGAATGTTCTAACCCAACCCATCACGGTAACTTCCTGGTTATTTGCCTCCCCATCCAGGAGGGTTTTTATCTTTGTTCTTTGGTTAAACATGGCGCAAAGATAAATGGGAAGCCCCTTTGGCCTCAAATTTTAATGTGCTGAAGAAGGGCAATAATTTGGCTTTTTGCGAAATATGGCTTAAAATTGTGCCGGATATCTGCTGATAGACCTCATATTATTTCCCCGAAGCTCATCAGTTATACCCAATCACGCGAAACGACAAGTCAAAAAAGTCAATTCAAATTTTTTCATTTTAGTTACTGGCCAAAATCCAATGTTGCCAAATTTTTTTCAACCTACTTTATGTACGATATTCTACAATTGAACGACATGCTCGTTCCAGAGCTGCTTGATATTGCTGAGCAACTCAAAATCCCAAATGCCAAAAAACTGGGCAAGCAGGACATTATATATAAAATTCTTGATAAGCAAGCATTGATGAATTCTGAAACCATGGACAAATCGAAAGACGATAAATCAAAAAGAAAGAGGATCGTTAAAACCAGTACTTCCAATTCCACTGAAGAAGCCATTGTAGAGTCTGAACCAGTAACGGAAAAAGAAAAAAGACCGGTTAAGAAGAAACTGGATGCCGTACCTGCACATGCCCCGCAAGAGGCTAAAAAATTGGACCGTAAGCCGGCTCCAAAAAAGAAACCGGTAGAGGAAATACAGGCTGTAATACCAGATCTGATCGATAACGATGACCAACCCGATATAGACGTACAGGAACCAACCCTGGAAGAACAGGAGCTGGCTGGTGACAATGAAAATGTAAACGAATCCGCCCCTGCAAAATCAATCAACATACGCCGCCCGGAAAATCGCCCGGAGAATTTCAACATCGAATTCGATGGTATTATCCTGAGTGAGGGTGTGCTTGAAATGATGCCGGATGGATATGGATTCCTTCGCAGCTCGGATTACAATTATCTCTCTTCACCCGACGATATTTATGTATCTCCATCCCAGATCAAATTATTTGGCCTGAAAACGGGAGACACTGTATACGGATCTGTTCGCCCGCCTAAAGAAGGTGAAAAATATTTCGCCCTTCTTAAAGTGGAAACCATCAATGGACGTTCACCCGAAGAAGTAAGGGACCGCGTTCCATTTGATTACCTTACTCCGCTTTTCCCCTTCGAAAAGCTGAATCTCTGCACCAGCCCCAGCATCTATTCCACCAGGATGATCGATCTGTTTTCACCCATAGGTAAAGGACAGCGTGGACTCATTGTTTCTCAACCCAAGGTTGGTAAAACCGTTTTGTTGAAAGACATCGCCAACGCCATTGCCGAAAATCATCCTGAGTGCTACCTGATGGTGGTGCTTATTGACGAAAGGCCTGAAGAGGTTACCGATATGGAAAGAAGTGTAAATGCAGAGGTGATCGCTTCTACATTTGATGAACCGGCAGAAAAACACGTTAAGGTTTCTTCCATTGCTTTGCAGAAGGCGAAAAGGCTTGTAGAGTGCGGACACGATGTTGTGATCCTACTTGACTCCATTACCAGGCTTGCACGTGCACATAACACTGTGGCGCCAGCTTCCGGTAAAGTACTGTCTGGCGGTGTGGAAGCAAATGCCATGCAAAAACCCAAGCAGTTTTTCGGTGCCGCTAGAAAAATTGAAAATGGGGGCTCATTGACCATCATCGCAACAGCGCTGATAGATACCGGATCTAAAATGGACGAGGTGATCTTTGAAGAATTCAAAGGTACCGGTAACATGGAACTTCAGCTGGACAGGAGACTGGCCAATAAGCGGATCTTCCCAGCCATTGATCTTCCGTCTTCGTCTACCCGCCGTGAAGACCTCTTGCTTGACAAAGATACCCTCCAGAGAATGTGGGTACTTCGTAACCACCTTTCAGATATGAACGCAGAAGAGGCCATGCAGCTTCTGATGAAGAATATGAGAGGAACGAAGGACAATGCGGAATTTCTTGCCAGCATGAACGGATAAAAGAGAGCCGGAGAGGCGGAGAGCCAGAGAGACAAAATGCCCATCGAAAAAATAGACATATCGAAATTTTTATCAATGACCGGAATTCCGGTCATTGATGTTAGAAGTCCTGCCGAATTCGAGCACGCCCGGATACCCGGCGCATACTCATTACCGTTATTCTCAAATGAGGAGCGGGCTATAGTGGGTACTGCATATAAACAGCAGAGCAGGGAACAGGCCATCAAACTCGGCCTTGATTTTTTCGGGGTTAAGATGAGAAGAATGGTGGAAGAAGCGGAAACCCTTCTGCATGAAAAAAACAATAAACAGGTTGTGGTCCATTGCTGGCGCGGAGGAATGCGAAGTGCAGGCGTAGCCTGGCTGCTGGACCTTTACGGTTTCAAAGTTTACACCATCATTGGTGGATACAAAGCTTTTCGCCATTGGGTGCTGGAATTTCTCAAGAAAGATCATGATCTTAATATATTGGGAGGTTACACGGGTTCAGGAAAAACAGAAGTACTGCATCATTTAAAAACACTTGGCAACTCCATAGTTGACCTTGAAGGCCTGGCCAATCACAAAGGGTCTGCATTTGGAGCCATTGGCCAGCCGAAGCAGCCATCACAGGAAATGTTTGAAAACCTGCTCGCCATATCATTGTTCAATGAAGAAAAAAAAGGCAGGCCCATTTGGCTGGAAGATGAAAGCCAAAGGATGGGTTTACTCAATTTGCCACAGGACTTCTGGACAACCATGCGAACCAAGACCAATCATTTCATTGATGTACCTTTCGAGAACCGTCTAGGATATATTGTTACGCATTACGGCAAACTTCCAAAAAGCGACCTTGCGGCGGCCATCATAAGAATTCAAAAAAGACTGGGCGGGCTGGAAACCAAAACAGCCTTGAATTTCCTGGCTGAAGATAATCTTAAAGAATGCTTCAGGATACTCCTGCACTATTACGATAAACTTTACAGCAAGGCTTTACAGAACAGACCTGCATCTACGCCTGTTATTAATATAGAAGCTACGGACCCCGGGGAACTGACAACAGCAAAGCTTATCACTACAACTAAACTAACAGAAAATGCCTGAATCGATAGAAAAGATCAGACTTACTCAATATTCTCATGGCGCCGGCTGCGGATGTAAGATCTCCCCGATGTTGCTGGAAAAAATTCTGCACTCCAATTTTGCCATGCCGGATAATGATAAACTCATAGTTGGCAATCACAGCAAAGACGACGCCGCGGTGCTGGACCTTGGAAACGGAGAGGCCCTCATATCCACCACGGATTTTTTCATGCCCATTGTTGATGACCCTTATGAATTTGGAAGGATCGCTTCTGCCAATGCGATCAGCGATGTATATGCCATGGGCGGCAAACCGGTTCTGGCGATCGCCATCCTGGGATGGCCCATTAATATTCTTCCTCCGGAGATCGCAAGAAAAGTGATTGAAGGAAGTCGAAGTATCTGTATTGAAGCCGGCATACCACTGGCGGGAGGACATAGCATTGATTCACCCGAACCGATTTTCGGTTTGGCCGTAAACGGATTGGTACCAACCGGATCGATCAAACAAAACAACACAGCAAAAGATGGAGACTACCTTTTTCTTACAAAAAGAATCGGTGTGGGTATCCTCACCACTGCAGAAAAAAAGGGCCTGCTTAAACCGGGTCATGAACATATTGCTGCGGAACAGATGATGCAGTTGAATAAGGTAGGCGAGGCACTGGGAAAAATATCATCTGTACATGCC
>JAHEFC010000315.1 GCA_024640385.1 Sphingobacteriales bacterium | reverse complement strand
GATCAGCATGTAACCCATTACCGGAATACCAACTACAACTACAGTCAGCATGCTGGCAAATCCATACAGGCCACTGGCCTGGTGTATATCTGCCTGACTGAATCCCTGTTTTCGAATTTCAGCCGGGGAATAAGCAAGCGCACTCAGATTTCCTGCAGGCAGGAAAACCCCTATGAGATTTCGTTTCAGGAACAACTCTATGGAATGGGTCCAATTCAGATCCATCCGGACCGCTGAAAAACATTTCCTGTAAATACCTGATTGCAGAAATATATATAATACAGTAACAAGAAGACCTGATAGAACCCATACTGGCCGGGCATGTGCCATCCGGGGCGCAATTTCATTCAGCTCTTTGGCTTCACTCCTGAAAAACACGATAGCAAACAACAACATCATCAAGGCCAGGATCTCACGCCAATACGTTTGCGGTTTAATGTTCCTGATCTTCCTGCCAATTTGTTTCACCATATGAATATTTTTACCAGTGGGCTAAAATAAAGCCCCGCACTTGCATTACGGGGCTGATTTGAGAAACCCGAAGACCATCTACCCTTTATGTTTACTGTCTTTTGTTGGCTGGCCAGTGCTTGTTTTACTGGTGCTTGATTTTTCAGATTGTTTCTTCATTTCTGTACTCCCCTCCTTTTTTGCAGGGCTGGTGCTTGCTACTGGCTTGCTGGCTGTTGTGCTCTTTGACGCTGTTTGAGTTGCAGCCGGCGCCGGCTTCGTAGTCACCTGCTTGGTCTGTGTTGCTTTAGTTTCGCTGGATTTTGTGGTCTGGGTTTTGGCCTTAGTATCCTGTTTAGGAGCTGTTGTTTGCGCCATCACTGCAGTACCAGATACTGTTAAAACTGTCAACATCATTAATAACTTTTTCATACTTGTTTTTTTATTTTTTGTCTGATCAATTAATGCATGATAAAATTAAGTGTCAAAAAAGGGCAACCACTACGTTAGTCGGTATACAGGCAAAAACTATCGCCCACTGAGGGTAATGGATCCATTACATTGCCTGTACGTTTCAATACACCCCAACCCTGGCTTTCTCCTTTGATCGCTTTAACGATGGCTTTGAACAGGATCACATACATCAGTTGCCTGTAAACAAAACGTTGTGGTATAAGCCAGAACAGGACCATTTTATTCTCTTTTTCAAATGAATAGGCCATAAAGCTTACCAACAGGTCAATGGCCAGGAACAGCAGGTAGAAAACGGCAGTTTTTCCAAGACTAGAAGGATCATGCATACTGAATACCAGGCTCCATACCAGCATCAGGTCAGCCAGTGGAGAAAGCATGGGTAATATGATCTGGAAGATGAGAATATTCGGCAGGGAGAACAGGCCCAATCCTTTATACTTCCTGTTAAAACAGGCATCCCTGTGTTTCCAGAAACTCTGCATCACCCCGTAACTCCACCGGAATCTCTGCTTCATGAACTGCTGAACGGTTTCAGGGGCCTCAGTGACCGCCACGGCCTCCGTACAATTCACTACCCTGAAGCCATGGCGCAATATCCTGATGGTGAGATCGCAGTCTTCAGCAAGCGTGTCTGTTGTGAAACCCCCGGCCAATTTGATCGCAGACACCTTGAATGCCCCGATCGCACCAGGAACCACGGTGATGCCGTTAATGAGGTCGAATGCACGCCTCTCAAAATTCTGTGCGGTTGTATATTCGATGCTTTGCCATTTAGTGAGCAGTGTTTTCGGGTTGCCAACTTTTACATTACCTGCAACAGCCCCCACTGGCCCGCCCTTAACCGGGTACATCATCTTTTTCATGAGTTGCTTTACAGCATCAGGCCTTAACCTGGTATCGGCATCGATACAGATAACGTACTCCGCGCTGGATTGCAGAATACCATAATTCAGTGCCGAAGCCTTACCTCCATTGGGTTTGGTGAATATGCGCACTTTCTCATGAGTGACAAAGGCAGTATGTACTTTTTTGAAAGTTTCATCTTTTGATCCATCATCCACAAAAATGATATCAAAAGTCGGGTAATCCTGCAGTAAAAGATTATGCAAGGTTCTTACGGCATTCACTTCCTCATTATAAGCCGGAACGATTATGCTTACATGAGGATAAGAAACCAGTTGAGGTTTCAGGTTCTTTTTCTCCGATCTTCTGTTTATTAATGCCATGACAAACAGCATCAGGATCCTGAAGAGGCCCAGAACAATAGCAAGCCAGAAAGCCGTGGTGAGTAGATGACTGGTCCAGTATCCTACATTGGCTATGCCGGCATCCAATGGCATAATACTGTTGCGGACTAAGGGCATTACGGTTTCCTTGCTGGTGTTCAATAAGCCGGCAACTGTAGTAAATGCAATTCCTTTGTTTTTGAAATAATGTATAATGCGCGGCAAGGCATCAACTGTTGCCTGCCGGTTGCCACCGGCATCGTGAAAAAGAATCACGCCTTTTTCAGGATTTGCTTCATACTGCCGTATTGTTCGTTCATAGACAGTATCTGCATTTACGCCTTTCTCCCAGTCATTAGGATCTATACTTTCCCCTACCGTATAATAATTTTCGTTCCTGCTCAATTCAACCGGCCTGAGCTCCACTTCCGAAGACGGCTCAGCGTCTGCATTGAACGGAGCCCTGAATAACACGGTGCTTCTTCCCGTGATGGCTTCGATCAGCAGCCTGGTAGTTTCAATTTCATTGTCTGCCCTTTCTTCACTCACCTCTGCCATATTGGGATGGGTGAAAGTATGGTTGCCGATCTCATGGCCTTCCTGGTAGATCCTTTTCAACAGGGGCAGATTTGCTTCAGCCTGCATACCGACAATAAAAAACACTGCCGGCACTTTTTCTTTTTTCAGGATATCCAGGATCTGCGGTGTATATATTGGATCAGGTCCGTCGTCAAAGCTCAGCAGAACCTGTTTGTGCACGTTTCCAAATTTCCTGATCACATAGCCTGTAGGCAGCTGCCTGTATTGTTGTTCGGAGATGATATGCTCACTACTGTCTTCTTCCAGCGAAATGATCCCCTTTTCAGGCGCAGCAATTACACTCAATACTTCCCCGTCGCCAATATAGTCGGGCTTTTCGATCTCGTTATCCACCTTGGTCAGCAAACCCAGATCAAAAGGATGTTCAGCAATACTGTTATTGTCAAGATCCCTGTCATAAAACTGCCATAGCCTCCTGTCTTCACTGCCCAATCTCCACAAAGCTGTTCCGGCAACGCCATATTCATCAGAGAACCTGATGGTGTTGAAATTCGTTGCTGCATCTGTCAGATAGACCTGGTGATCTACTCCCTTTGTATCCCTGTATTCAAAATGATCATTATAGCTGTCATTGTCAAAAACGATCCCGGCCTGATAAAGTTTTGCTGTTGCCAGGGCCTGTTGATAGGTAACGGTTTCTGCCTCTCTATGTAACGGCCAATCGTAGCCATATCCGGCAATGCAAAGGATCAGCTTCTCCGGCTTCACTTTCTGGGCAGTCTCATCAACTTCTTTTTCGATCCATTTCTGTGCGCTCACCGGCCCGGGTACACTGGAGGTCCAGTGCTGATCATAAGCCATGAGGAAGATATAATCATTATATTTTGAAAGTTCCTTCAGATTATAATCTTCATTGGCAGGCATGATATCCTGGGTAACTGCCAGACCAAGCGGATGAAGCCTGGCATAGAGCTCGCGCTGGAACGCGATCATGGGCTCATCGGTTTTTTCATTGACTTCTTCAAAGTCAATATTGATCCCGTCAAGTTTATATTGCTGTATATATTTTACAATATCATTGATGAGTCTCTCACGTTTCGCTTGGTTGTGGAATATCTGCTGTACGATCTGGTGATCAAAACCCTGGGCATTTATGTCATTGATATTGTTGATCAGTGGAATGATCTTTACATGGTTTTTCCGCATTACCTCGAGGGCGGGAAGATCGATCTGGGGTTTCAAAGTGTCAGTCAAAGGATCGATGAAGAACCACTCGGGGATCACCATATTCATCTTCCCGATATTTTTCTGCAGAGAATAAAAACTTTGGGGGTCCCAGTCTACATAGAATGCAGCCCTGATCTTCTGGTCAGTGATCGTTCTGGCTTTATTTCTCAGATGCTGGTTCAGCTGGCGGGCTTTTAGAAAATCATCTATCCCTTTGTACCTGGCCAATTCTTTGCTGGTAAATCCCGCCGGAATAGCAGGATTCTTCAGGGTCCTGGATATTGAATCACTGTCGCGCAATTCAGGCAGATCAGGTCTTATCCCTTTTTTCACGGTAATGACCACAATGGGAACGGTCATTATAATGAATACCAGGAACAGCCATCCAACCCATTTGAAAGTTGTCCACCGCCATTTCGATCCTGTTTGAAATACCTGTTTTGAACCACTCATAAAATAGAAATGATATTCAAAACTAAACAAGCCGCCGCCCGGGGAAATACACGAATAGGCAGAACGGCATATTCAATCGCCAAAAACCATCAGGACTCATCTTTTGTCAGATGCCTCATGGCCAGCTCAACCAAAAATTCAAGTTCTTCAAACTCGTGTCCGAATTTTAACAATTCTTCATGATTAAATTCTGCCCGCATTCTGGCCAATTTTAGATCTATGCCCTTAATTAGCCCGGCAGTATGGTATAAAGCGGCATTGAGTTTTCGTTGATCTCTTTCATGCGTTTCAATCGCCGAAAAATTATTAACGCCGATCCCGATAAAAACAGAAGCCACACCGGAAATTGCAATCTCCAGGGCATTGTTCTGGGTGAAAAAAGTGAGTAAGATAATAATGGTCCCGGTGAGGATATAGATGTATACTCGGGGTTGTGAAAATATCTGCCAGTTTTTGTGCATGGGAATTTCTTATCGATCCGATTAAAAATACAACAGGCCCCGGACCCTTACCTTATGATTCGGTGAAACGGCAGAAACTGGCGTCAGGAAATAATTTCCAGTGATCTTAAAAAATCTTCTGCTTCGTCAATGGATGACATACATGTTGATTGTAAAGCCTGGTAGGTGTTTTCAAAATCTGCCTGGGACAGATCTTCATATTCGAGTTTGTCGAGCCAGGGCTGAAGAATGGTATTAAGCCCCATTACGGAAACAGTTGTTTTCATATTATGTGCGAG
>JAHEFC010000314.1 GCA_024640385.1 Sphingobacteriales bacterium | reverse complement strand
TACCAGGCAGGTACGGCATTTACCGCCGCTGCCCTTCAGCTTAGTGTAATAACACATGGCCGGAGGTGCCACATCGCCGCCGATCTTACGCGCAGCCTGAAGTACTGTGGTACCCGGCTCCACCTCAACGGTGATGTTGTCTATGGTTACCTTAAATAATTTCTTCTCTTCCATATTTATCAAAGTCAAAAGTCAAAGTTCAAAAGTCAAAATCACTTTTGTTCCCGACCTGCATTTATAATGATAGAAGCAATGATCTTTGAAATCTCATCAACTTCCTTCAATAGTTTATTTAACTCAGCTTTATCCATATCCATTGTATCCCTGATCATGCAAATCCAGAATTTACTTTCGTTTGCAGACTTCAATGCAATGTTGTTGAATCTCAGCCAATCTTTCTTTGACTGTCCTGCCCTGGCTTCAATCAGATTTGCTCCAATTGAAGTGGAACTCCTCACCAATTGCTCAAACAAAGAACTGAATCTCGAATCGTACCTGCTTTCTTTGATAAACTCTATCACTGTTTTCGCAAAAAAGTAGGCGCGATGCTTGATCTTATAGGGCTTTCCTTCTTCCTCCAAAAAATCAAAATCCATTTTTTGACTTTTGAATTTTGACTTTTTACTTATCCCACCGGCACATGTACCGGATCCGCATAATGCGCCAATCCATAATTCCTTTTCTGTGATTCCTCCGGATTCAGCACATGCCATTCAAACTCATCACGGAAATGGCGGATCGCTGCAGCTACGGGCCATGCAGCAGCATCACCAAGAGGGCAAATGGTGTTGCCTTCTATTTTGCGCTGAATTTCCCATAACAGGTCTATATCGCTCATCTTTCCCTTGCCATATTCAATATTGTTCAGGATCTTCTCCATCCAGCCGGTTCCTTCACGGCATGGCGAACACTGACCACAACTCTCGTGGCGGTAGAATCTCGCCAGCGTCAAAGTATGGCGAACAACGCACTGGTCTTCGTCAAGTATAATGAAGCCTCCCGAACCCATCATTGATCCGGTGGCAAAACCACCATCGGCCAGGCTCTCATAGTTCATCATCCTGGTCTCTCCTTTTGCCGTCTTCAACAGGAGGTTGGCGGGAAGTATGGGAACCGAAGATCCACCGGGAATGCATGCCTTTAGCCTCTTACCATTTGCAATGCCACCGCAATACTCGTCACTGAAAATGAATTCTTCAACTGAAATGGTCATATCGATCTCATACACACCGGGATTGTTGATATTACCACAGGCTGAGATCAGCTTTGTACCGGTTGACTTGCCCACCCCTATCGATGCATAATCTTCACCACCATTATTAATGATCGGAACTACTGCAGCCAGTGTTTCCACATTGTTCACCACAGTTGGCCTGTCCCACAAACCTTTGACCGCCGGGAAAGGAGGCTTGATCCTCGGGTTTCCGCGCTTTCCTTCCAGTGATTCCAGCAAAGCGGTCTCTTCTCCACAGATATAAGCGCCGGCACCACGTTGAACATGGATCCTACAATTGAAACCTGACCCAAGTATATTATCGCCCAGGAAATTATTCGCTTTTGCTTCTTCAATGGCCTGCTCAAGAATGTCTACGATCCAAGCATATTCCCCACGGATATATATATAAGTATCATTGCTGCCGAGTGCATATGATGCGACCACAAGACCTTCTATCAACAGGTGCGGAATGAACTCCATCAGGTACCGGTCTTTGAATGTACCGGGTTCTGATTCATCCGCATTGCAAACCAGGTGACGGGGCACTCCTTCCGGTTTGGCAAGGAAACTCCATTTCATACCTGCGGGAAAGCCTGCACCACCGCGACCTCTCAGTCCGCTCTTCTTCACTTCTTCTGTGACCTGGTCAGGGGTCATGGTCTTCAACGCTTTCTCTACAGCTTTATAACCGCCTTCCCGACGGTACACGTCGAAATGCCTGATCCCCTCTACGTGCGCTTTTTCTAGTAATAGTTTACGACCCATATATTATTAAGTCAAAATTCAAAAGTCAAAAGTCAAAAGCCAGTGTAAAAAGTCATCGTTTTTTGACTTTTTACTTTTGACTTTTTACTTAATTATTCTTCGCCGCATTCACCCTGCACTCTTCAATGATCTGGTCAACACGCTCCGGCGTGAGGTGTTCCCTGTAATGTTGCCCCAGCTGCATCATGGGTGCATACCCGCATGCACCAAGGCATTCAACTGTTTTCAGCGTGAACAGCCCGTCTTCCGTTGTCTCACCAACGTTGATGGATAAACGCTTTTTGATATAATCGATGATGTTGTCACTGCCTCTCAGCATACAGGGGCCTGTCTGGCAAACCTCGAACACATACCTGCCAACGGGCCTTAGGTTATACATGCTGTAGAAAGTTGCCACTTCATAGACTTCAATAGGTTCAAGCTTCAGCAAACCGGCCACATAATCCATTGCCTCCGGGCTCAGCCATCCGCCAAACTCATCCTGCGCAAGGTGAAGCAGGGGTATCAACGCACTTTTCTCCTTCCCTTCGGGATAACGTGCTATCAGCCTTTCTGCTTCCTTGAGCGTTTGTTCAGAAAATTTTATCATGTACTGATTCTATTCATTTATATACATTCCCCACATTCATTCTCCACATTAACCACATTGATCACATTCCCTACATTTAAAAATTATTCCGCTGCGCGGAATAATTTTATGCATCCATTTCTCCCGCGATCAGGTTCAGGCTGCTCATGGTCACAATGGCATCACTCAGCATTCCGCCGGTCACCAGTTCGGGATAAGCCTGGTAATAAACGAAACAAGGTCTCCTGAAGTGCAGCCTGTATGGTGCCCTGCCGCCATCACTGATCAGGTAAAATCCAAGTTCGCCGTTGGCTCCTTCCACACTGTTATATACTTCACCAGGAGGAATTTCAGTTTCTCCCATCACGATCTTGAAGTGATAGATAAGCGCTTCCATCTTGGTATACACGTCAGATTTTTCAGGAAGATAATATGCAGGCACATCGGCGTGAAATACTTCCGCCTCCGCACCTTTGAACTCCTGCACCTTCCGGTAAGCCTGTTCGATGATCTTGAGTGATTCCCACATCTCCGCATTACGAACCTGGTACCTGTCGTAATTGTCACCGGTAGTGCCTATGGGGATGATGAAATCCATGTCTTCATAAGAAGAGTAAGGACTGTGCACCCTTACATCATAATCCACGCCCGCAGCTCTCAGGTTAGGGCCGGTAAAACCATAGTTCAATGCCCTTGATGCAGAAATGCCGCCAACCCCTTTCGTACGCTCCACAAAGATCCGGTTGCGGGTGAACAGGTTTTCAAACTCCTCGAGTACACCTGGATATTCTTTCAGGAATTTTTCAAGTTTCTGGAAAGCTGTGTTGGTGAAATTTCTTTCAAATCCTCCTATCCTTCCTATATTGGTGGTCAGCCTCGACCCGCAAACTTCTTCATAGATCTCATAGATCAGCTCCCTGTACTGCATCACATAAAGAAAACCTGTATAGGCGCCTGTATCCACGCCAACAATGGAATTACAGATCAGGTGATCTGCGATCCTTGCGAGCTCCATGATAATGATGCGCAAATAGTCAACCCGTTTGGGCGTTTTCACATCCAGCAGTTTTTCGCAGGTCAGGTGCCATCCCATATTATTGATAGGAGATGAACAATAGTTCAACCTGTCTGTAAGTGGTGTGATCTGGTAATAAGGCCTTCTTTCAGCGATCTTCTCAAATGCCCTGTGGATATACCCTACAGTTGAATCTGCTTTAATGATCCTTTCACCATCCAGTTCCAGGATATTCTGGAAAACGCCGTGGGTGGCAGGGTGAGTGGGACCAAGATTCAGCGTTGTCGTTTCTTTCTCGATCGAACCCTCAGGGAGGCGTATGTTGTTGTGATCGTGCATATCAATCAAAGTCAAAATTCAAAAGTCAAAATTCAAAAGCCCAGTAAAAAGTCAGTTCTTTTTTTTGACTTTTCACTTTTGACTTTTTACTTATCTCCCAAACATCTCATCATCCTTATCTATTCTGGTCTGGTCTTCCAGCGGGTATTCCTTGCGGAGAGGGAAATAATCCATCTCATCCACATTGAGGATCCTCCTGAGATCAGGATGACCAACGAAATTCACTCCGAAAAAATCATAAGTCTCACGTTCCATCCAGTTCGCACTGGAGAAGATACCCGTTGCCGTATAAATATCCGGCTTCTCCACCGGGGCGAATACTTTAAACCTCATCCTGATATTGTCAACCAGGTTATGAAGATGATAAACCACTGCAAGTTCTTCCCCTTTCCTGTCAGGGTAATTGACCGCAGTTATGTCAGTAAGGAAATTGAAACCAAGTTCTTCTTTAAGAAAATTCATCACCTTCAGATTCTGATCACTGGCTGCCGTGAATGTGAGCATCCCATACGGTTCTTCCCACGCACCCAGCAGTTCCCCGAATTTCTCGGTCAGCCTGGTCTTGATTATATCGTTCGTTAGACTCATAATAAGAATACTTAGCGCCTTACTGAATTCCGTAAGACTCCAGTAACAGTTTATATTTATCGCTGTTTCTTCGTCTCAGACTTTCATTGTGTACCAGTTCCTGGATCTTCAACACACCATCAATAATGGCTTCAGGGCGGGGAGGACAACCCGGAACATAGACATCCACGGGCACCACCTGGTCAATACCCTGCAACACGGAATAGGTATCGAATATACCTCCACTGGAAGCACATGCACCCACTGCAAGAACCCAACGGGGTTCAGCCATCTGGAGATAAACCTGCTTCACCACCGGCCCCATCTTCTTGGCAATGGTGCCCATTACCATAAGCAGATCGCATTGTCTGGGAGAAAAGCCTACTCTTTCCGAACCGAAACGGGCGAGGTCATAGTGGGAGCCCATAGTGGCCATGAACTCGATACCACAACATGAAGTGGCGAAAGGAAGAGGCCAAATGGAATTTTTCCTGGCCAGGCCAACCACTTTATCTAGTGAAGTGGCAAAAAATCCTTCACCCATATGCCCCTGGGGTGCTGAAGCTATATTAATACCCCAGTCACTGGTATCTTTCTGTTTTATATTAAATCGAACCGGACGTGCCATAGTTAATGAATTA
>JAHEFC010000049.1 GCA_024640385.1 Sphingobacteriales bacterium | reverse complement strand
CGATCCTGGAAGCAGTCACCAGGCACCTGATAAGAATGTGATGAATGTGGGGGGAGTGTGATGAATCCCGATGAAGTCGGGACAAGTAGTGGGGGAATGAAATGTGGGGAATGCGATAAATTAATGACCGGGGTGACCCGGTTTTTTTGTGCACGGAATGCAATATTCAGAAAGTCTGAGAGTAAGTGAGGCAGAGAGCAAGGGCTTTGCCTCTCTTACTCTCTGGCTCTCAGACTCTCTAAAAAAAATTAATCCGCCTGTAACATTCCTTCTTCTTGCTCGTATTACTAGCATAAGAAACGACAGAAGAGTAATTTTAGACCAGAACAAACCAATGACTGAAAGAGATTACAATGAGTGTGTAACCCGGTATGCGGATAACGTTTACCGGTTCATCCTGAAAAACCTCAGGCACGAAGACGACGCCCGGGATGTGGTGCAGTCTGCTTTCGAGAAAATGTGGCGGAACAGGGAGCATGTGGATGCCACTACGGCAAAAGCCTATCTTTTTACCGTAGCGCATAACCAGATGATCGACCACATCAGGAAAGTGAAAAGGATCAGCCTGAAAGAAGAATTCAGTGAGCAGGATAAAGTGACCGACCAACAGCAGCACAACCTGAAAAAAATACTGAACGAAGCGCTGAACCGTTTGAATGAAACACAAAGGTGTTTGGTGATGCTGAAAGACTATGAAGGATATAGTTATGAGGAGATCGGCAAGATCATGGGACTGAGCGAAAGCCAGGTGAAGGTTTACCTCCACCGTGCGAGGATCCAGCTGAAGAATTATTTAGTCAAACCGGAAAATGTAATCTGATCATGAAACGTCAACCCATCAATAAGGACAATTACGAGGAGTATTTCCTGCTGTATGTCGACCAGGAGTTGACCGCTGCAGAAAAATCAGAAGTGGATGCTTTCATTGAAAAGAATCCCGGCCTGAAGGCGGAATTACAGGTTTTCCTCGATACCAGGCTTGATATCGAAGAGGTGAAGATGGAAGGGCTGGAAGAATTATACCGCCATGAAGAAAAGGGCCTCGTCAACGAAAACAATTACGAAGAATACCAGGTACTCTTCATCGATAACGAGATCGGCCAGGAAGAAAGGAAAGCCCTTGAGATCTATAACGGATCTCATCCTGAAGCAGCAGCCAATTTTGAGTGGCTGAAAAAAACCAGGCTTCCCGAAGAACAGATCATCTTCCCTGATAAGAATTCGCTATACCGTACCGGCAAGAAACCCGCCGCCGTTATTTCCATCCGCTGGATTCGTTATGCTGTTGCAGCAGCAGTATTGTTGATCGCGGGGCTGCTGTGGATCAATAGCAACCAGGATGATACCCTGAAAAATATTGAACAGCCTATTGCACAAGCGGGGGACACTGGGGATATGAAGAAAGATAACAGCAGCCGGAGCGGGTCAACAGAAAGCAAGGCAGATGCCGGCACCGTATCTGCAGGGGAGACAGTCGCGGAAACTGCGGAAATTAACGCCAAGGGACAAACGAATAAAAACGAGGTGGTCCTTTCAGCAACAGGATCGAAGACGGCACCTAAGCATGTTGAGCTGAAACAGGCACCATCAGTACAAGAGAATCAGTTGAGCCAGATTGGTAAAGCCGATAATAACACAGAGCAGATCGCAGCGGTGGAGAAGAATGAAACCAGGATCAGTACGGAAGATCTTTTGACAAAAAAAGCAGAGGAATCCGTAACGGCACCTGAACCTTATGTACAGCCTGCAGTAGTGATGAACGTGAAAACGAATTATGCCACTGAAGCATTGAATGGAACTGGTCATGAAGATGATATGGATGCCATGCAGGAAGAAGGCCGGCAGCGCAAGGGATTGAGGGGTATAGTAAGAAAAGCAAACAGAATCTACAATAAAGTAACCAACCCGGATCTTGATAAACCGTTGGTGAAAGTTGCAAACTTTGAAATAGGAATACCGCGTTAAAAACAGTTATTAAAAACAGGATGTATGAAAAAAGCATTATTGATCATGCTCATGGGAGCATGTTTCCAGGCAGGATTTGCCCAAGAAGATTCAACCAGGACGGCACAGGAAGGAGACACCATCCGCGTAGGCAGCATCATCATCATCAAAAAAGGGGGTGATAAATCTGAATACGATGTCTACAAAGACAAAGACTACAGTTACAACAAGAAGTATTACAAAAAATCCAATATCACCACAAACTGGCTGATCTTCGATATTGGCTATTCAGGCTTTACTGACAATACAGATTATGGTGGAGCGGAAGCGCAGGCATTTCTTCAGAACCCCAATGGAACACCGCTCAATTCAGGAGATTTTTCCATTAAAGGATTGGGGATCTCCAACTTCAACCTTTGGTTTTTCATGCAGAAACTCAATCTGCACAAGCATGTGATCAACCTGAAATACGGTTTTGGTATTGAAAACACCAACTACTACTATAAAACTCCACTGACCTATGTTGATGGTGGTACAGTTTATGTGAAACGCGACGATGTATTGTTCTCCAAGAACAAGTTAGCGGCGGATTATTTCACTGCACCGTTCATGGTGAATTTTTGCACCAACCCAGACAGCAGGAACGGCGGTCTTCAGCTCAGCGTAGGCGTCAGCGGCGGTATTTTATACAGCGCCCGCCAGAAACAGATCAGCGACGAAAGAGGAAAGCAAAAACAGAAAACTGATTTCAACCTGGATCGCTGGAAAGCAGCCTGGGTAGCAGAAGTGGGGCTGGGTCCTGTTAAATTCTACGGATCATATTCTATCAATCCCCTGCACAAATACGGTGTGGAACAATATCCCTGGATGGCAGGGATCAGGTTCAGTACCTTCTGAGGGGGACACAGAGACGCAGAGAGGGACACAGAGACGCAGAGGGGGGCGCGGAGGGGGACGCAGAGACACGGAGGGGGACACAGAAATCACTCTGCGTCTCTGTGTCCCCCTCCGCGTCTCTGCGTTCCTCTCTGCGTCTTTGCGTCCCCCTCTGCGTCTCTGTTTTTTCATGACGCAAATCACTTCTCCTTTTTCACCATTTTTAACTAGCTTGATGGCCGTTAAAATTGTCAAGTATGAGTTATAAAGTTGTTGAAATCGAAGGCATCGGACCTACCTACGCAGATAAGCTTGGTACCATAGGCATACACACTACATCAGACCTGCTGGAGCATGGGGCAACAAAAAAAGGCAGGATGAATATTGCCGCTAAAACCGGTATTCCCGAATCACTGGTGCTGACCTGGGTGAATCATGCCGATCTTTTCAGGATAAAAGGCGTTGCAGCCCAGTTTTCTGAACTACTGGAAGCCGCCGGAGTGGATTCGGTCAAAGAATTCGCTACCCGGAACGCTGAAAATCTTCATGTTAAACTCATGGAAACCAATGAGAAATACGGCCTGAGCGGAAAGGTTCCTTCGGTAGAATCTATTAAGGATATGATAGCGCAGGCAAAGGGCCTTGACCCGGTGATCTCACACTAGAAATTTTAGCTACGAATTAACTGTTATTTTATTGTGGGTATTGCAAATGGGAGGACCTTTGAATAACTTAGCATTCAAACTCTTTATCCTATGCTATTGCTCATTTTTGGCCTATTTTTTAACTTCTTCCTGAAGCCGCCGGCACCACACTATAAAGTGGTGATCGACAAGTCGGAGTACGTTATGCAGGTATATGACGACGACGGTTGGCTGGCTTCTTATCCTGTTGTTTTTGGCAGCAATAACCAGTCTGACAAAAAAATGGAAGGAGACCGTCTTACTCCCAACGGACATTTCAAGATCGTGCTTAAAAAAAATCACGATCAATGGGGCAAGTTCATCCTGCTGGATTATCCCAATGAAGAAAGTGTTAGAAAATTCAGATCAAGAAAATCTGCAGGCGCCATACCAGCCTCTGCTAAAATAGGTGGTGGTATTGGTATCCATGGTACCAGGCCCAATGAAGAATTTGCAGTTGACAAATACCTGAACTGGACCAATGGGTGCATCTCCACCAAGTACAGCGACATCTTCGAAGTATACGATATGTTGCCGGTGGGCACTGAAGTAGACATACAGGAATAACTGAAAATAAAAAGAGGCCGGTTCAATTAGTTTTGAACCGGCCTCTTTTTTATTTGGTGTGTTAACCGGTTAATAAGTTAGCTGGAGAATGCAAAAGATAAGCGGGGAAGTGCTTGTGGTAATCAGGAACCGAAGGACTGGATTTTAATATTTCAACCCATTTGCCGGTTAAGGGTATTGTTACGAGTTTTATCACTGACAACCTGCAGATGGTGATAGAGAAGCTGAACGCCAATGGAATTCCGTTTGATGGTCCAAGAAGTTCTCATCTGGGAATGACCAGCATAGCATTTCAAGACCCAGACGGGTACTTGTTGCGGGTGAACCAACCAACTGATGCATCACCATCCTGGCTGAAGGTATGATTTCAATTTTCCTCTTACTTATTTATCCAATGCATTAACCGGCTCACACATTAACCGGCTAGCACACTTATCCTTATCTTTGGTCATGTCTATTACGGTTAAAGGATTAAAGAAGGTCTATGGCGAACAGAAGGCCGTAGACGATATTTCTTTCAGTATCGGGCAGGGCGAGATCGTGGGTTTCCTGGGGCCGAATGGTGCGGGAAAATCCACCACCATGAAGATGATCACGGGTTACCTGGAGCCGGACGCAGGGGAAATTGAGGTGGCAGGTTGCAGGTTGCAGGTTGCGCCATTAGAAGCGAGAAAGAAAATTGGTTATCTGCCTGAAGCCAATCCGCTTTATCATGACATGTACGTTCGCGAGTACCTCGATTTTATTGCAGGCATACACGAAGTCAAAAATCCCAAGCAGGCCATTGACAACGTGATCACACTTACCGGGCTCACCCCCGAAAAACACAAAAAGATCGGGCAGCTCTCCAAGGGTTACAAGCAACGTGTGGGGCTGGCGGCTGCGCTGATCCATGACCCCGAGGTGCTGATCCTGGACGAACCTACTTCAGGCCTTGATCCCAACCAGATCATGGAGATCAGGGATGTGATCCGCAAACTCGGCAAGAACAAGACCGTTCTGTTTTCCTCCCACATACTCCAGGAAGTGGAGGCCCTCTGCAGCAGGGTGATCATCATTAATAAGGGCAAACTGGTGGCTGACGACGAATTGAAGAACCTGGGCCAGGCCAGTTCGGGCATTCAGGTAAGGCTGAGTTTCCGGGAAGTACTGGAAGAAGAATGGCTCCGGCGCCTTCCGGCCGTGATGGCAGTAGAACGAAAAGACCCTAATACCTGGGTGCTGGAAACCAGCGACCCGGACGCCTTAAATAAGCAGGTTATGGAGTTGGCTTTGCAGCATAACCTTAATATCGTTTCTTTGCAAACCGAAAGCAGGAACCTGGAAGAAGTTTTCAGGGACCTGACTTTCAAAAAGCAATAAGGCCGCAACCGACAAATTATTTTATTATGAGTTACATTACTGACATTCATGCCAGGCAGATCCTGGACAGCAGGGGAAACCCAACCGTTGAAGTAGACGTGATCACCGAGAACGGTGTTTTAGGAAGGGCAGCAGTTCCCTCCGGCGCTTCAACCGGCAAACACGAAGCCGTTGAGCTTCGCGATAACGACAAATCCGTGTACATGGGCAGAGGTGTACTGAAGGCCGTTGAAAATGTAAATGAAAAGATCGCAGATCAACTGATAGGACTGAATGTGAACGAACAGGCTTTCATCGATTCAAGGCTTATCGATATCGATGGAACAGAAAATAAAAGCAAGCTCGGTGCAAATGCAACACTGGCGGTATCTATGGCCGTGGCCAAGGCAGCAGCAGTGGAAAGCAGGCTCCCGCTTTTCCGTTATCTCGGCGGCGTAAATGCCACTGTGCTTCCCATGCCATTGATGAATATCATGAATGGCGGCGCTCACGCTGATAACAAGATCGATTTCCAGGAATTCATGATCGTTCCGATCGGTGCTGAAACTTTCAGCGAAGGACTTCGCTGGGGTGTTGAAGTATTCCATAATCTGAAATCAGTACTGAAGAAAAAAGGCTACAGCACCAACGTTGGTGATGAAGGCGGATTCGCTCCCGAGATCCAGAGCAATGAAGAAGCCATTGAAACTGTGTTGATGGCCATCGAAGCAGCAGGCTACAAGCCAGGCACGCAGATCTCCATAGCCATGGATGCGGCCACTTCAGAAATGTATGATGAAGCTAAGGGACTCTATACATTCTACAAGAGCTCCAAGAAATCGATCAGCAGGGATGAGATGATCGAATACTGGACCACCTGGGTAAATAAATATCCTATCGTTTCAATAGAAGACGGTATGGCAGAAGACGATTGGGAAGGATGGAAAAAGCATACACAGGCCATTGGTAGTAAATGCCAGTTGGTTGGTGACGATCTTTTTGTTACCAATGTGAAAAGACTTGACAAGGGGATCAAAGAAGGCATCGCAAACAGTATCCTGATCAAGGTGAACCAGATCGGTACGGTAACAGAAACCATTAATGCTGTGCAACTTGCACAAACCAATGGTTATACCACCATCATGAGCCACAGGAGTGGTGAAACAGAAGACACTACCATAGCTGACCTGGCCGTAGCACTCAATTGCGGACAGATCAAAACCGGTTCAGCTTCCAGAACAGATCGTATGGCTAAATACAACCAGCTGCTGAGGATCGAAGAGCTGCTGGAATCCAATGCCATTTATCCTAAAGGAAGATATTTTTCACGCAAATAATTTTTAAAAATATAAATTCTTAAAAGCCATGCATTTAGTGTGGCTTTTTTGTTTCATAACCTTATACGGCGCGGGTTTCACGCTATCATAGTTATGAAATGTCAAATACGTGGTGTACCTTGTGTACCCTATCCTGCCGAAACACTTAAGTTTTTCCATACCCCTCTGCAAGACCAAGCCTTAATTACCACATTAGAAAAGCTTGAGTTATGCAAAACGCAAAAAGTTTCCTGTTTAAAGGGCTACTCGTTACCCTCGTTGCCACAGCATTGTTTGCATTCAGTAGATCCCGGGACCAAAACGTCAGCGCCAGTTATTCGTTGTCGCCTGCGGGTGACGTGAACGGTGATGGTTATGCCGATGTGCTCGTAAGTATTTTCACCAATGAGTTCGGAGTAAGTAAAGATGGAAAAGTTCAACTCTTCCTGGGCACTGGAAATGGTCTTGGTAACACTGCCGTGTGGAACACAGAAGGAAAAGGAGGAACAAACTTTGGTGAATCCATTGCCAATGCAGGAGATGTGAATGGTGATGGATATTTCGATGTGATCATTGGTGCATCACGATATTCCAACGGAGAAGAAAACGAAGGCGGTGCCTTTGTATATTATGGTTCACCTTCCGGATTGTCTGCCAGCCCGGGCTGGACCATGGAAAGCAACCAGGCCAATGCATTCTACGGCGTTTCAGTTTCTTCTGCGGGAGATGTAAATAAAGACGGATATGCCGATGTTATTGTTGGCGCAAGTTATTTTGACAATGGCGAGACCAATGAAGGTCGTGCATTCATTTACCTGGGTTCCGCATCGGGGCTTTCAAAAACTCCTTTCTTCACTGCGGAAGGTGATCAGGTGAATGCATTTTTTGGAAAATCTGTGGCCTGTGCCGGCGATGTAAATAAGGACGGATTCAGTGATGTGATCATTGGCGCTCCGGGTTATGACCATGGCCAGGTGAACGAAGGCCGGGCATATCTTTATCTTGGCACTTATATGGGCATGACACAATCGCCTGCATGGACCGGGGAAAGCAACCAGGCTGAAGCAGCCTTTGGCAACTCTGTGGCAACAGGCGGGGATGTGAATGGAGATGGTTTTTCAGATGTGATCGTAGGTGCCAACCGGTACGACGATGGGTTGAGCAATGTTGGTAAGATCTATGTTTTTGAAGGGTCAGCCAATGGATTCAGCTTATATCCAGACTGGACTTTCACCGGCAGTAAAATTGATGGGAATATGGGCATCTCGGTAGCCTCAGCCGGAGATATCAATGGCGACGGTTATGGAGAGATCATCGTGGGAGCCTATGGCTATAACCCCCAGGACCCCAATGGTGACGTATTCGTGTTTTATGGCTCCCCCACTGGCACCATCAATGACTTTATCATGATCGATAAAACCAAATACCCCGGCAGTTTTATTGGCCAGTCGGTGGCTTCTGCCGGCGACACCAACGGCGATGGATATGCTGATGTATTGGCTGGAGTGATCAAAGGTACCGGAACACCATGGAAACTCATGGTGATCAAGGGCTCCTCAAAAGGACTGATGCAGGGTGCTTCCCTCCCCTAAAAACATAAAAATCAATTAGTCATACAGTTTCCGGCTTAAAATCCTATTTTTAAGCCGGAAACCGTTTTTATGCAGTTTTTACCCCGCTGGATAACTAATAAATACTTTCTCGCAACCAGTTTTTTTGTCGTTTGGCTGGCATTTTTCGATCATAATGATATGATTCTCAGCTACAAACGCAAAAAAGAACTGAAAGAACTCAAAGAAAAGAAAGCTTATTACCAGGAAAGGATACAGGAAACCAGGGACGAATTGAACGCCATGAGGCTGAATACTGCCTCTCTGGAAAAAGTTGCCCGTGAGAAATACCTCATGAAGAAAGACAATGAGGATCTGTATGTTATAGAAGAAAAATAATTCCTGCCTGCACAATATTGGTGCAATAACCCCGTTTTTATAAGGTAACCGACCCAAACCATTCAAAGAGCACCTGACCTCGTCCCTGGAAACTTAATAAATCCACTTCCCTGAAAACCGTTAACCAACCATTGTTAACTGGTAAATCGCGGATTATGAACCACTTTACGACTGAAGACATGATCAGGTTTTTGTACAACGAAATGAGCCCCGAAGAATCAAAAATGGCCATGGAAGCCATTGAATCAGACTGGATCTTGAAAGAAAAGTTTGAAGTTTTAAAAGCTTCTAAAAGAGACCTGGATAGCATCCGTTGTGCTCCAAGAAAAAGCACCATTGATTCTATTATGCAATATGCAGAGCAGGAATCACTGGTAAAATAGGATTTTACCACAGACTCTTATAACAGGTTGCAGGTTACAGGTTGCAGGTTGCACTGCCACTTGCAACCTGCAACCTGCAACCTGCCACCTGCAACCTGTAACCTGTAACCTGCAACCTGCTATTTTTGCTGCATGGTTAGAAAGGAACTATTTAAAAAAGTACTGGCCTATTTCCAGGAGCATATTCCCGAAGCAGAAACCGAACTTCTATACGATAATCCCTACCAATTGCTGGTAGCTGTGATCCTTTCCGCACAGTGCACTGACAAACGGGTGAATATGACCACACCGGCCATATTCGACAAATATCCCGATGCGGAATCCCTGTCCAAAGCGAGCTTCGATGAACTCTTCCCGCTGATCAGGAGTATTTCCTACCCGAACAACAAAACCAAACATCTTATTGGTATGGCCCAGATGCTCCAGAGCGATTTTGGAGGAAAGGTGCCCATGACCGTTGACGAATTAGTCAAACTGCCGGGCGTTGGAAGAAAAACGGCCAACGTGATCACCTCAGTGATCGACCAGCAACCCAACATGGCCGTGGACACGCATGTGTTTCGCGTGTCGGCACGCCTAGGTTTGACCACTGGTGCCAAAACACCATTGCAGACCGAATTGCAGCTGATCAAATATATCCCCAAAGAACTGATCCATAAAGCACACCACTGGCTGATCCTCCATGGAAGATATGTGTGCCTCGCAAGAAATCCCAAGTGCGGGGAATGCGGGTTGAGGGAGGTGTGTAAATATTATCAGAAGTTGCATAAGGTGCGAGGATAGAGACGAGAGACGAGAGGTGAGAGGCGAGAGGCGAGAGGATACAGGAAAAAAATTGGATAACCTCTCGCCTCTCACCTCTCGCCTCTATCCTGATTTTTACTATCTTCCTTCCTAAACCAAAACTACCATGCGATCAATTGTGCGCGTTCAGCTATCGGCTATGATGTTCCTGGAATTCTTCATCTGGGGGTCTTGGTACGTGACCATGGGAACATACCTCGACAAAGTGCTGGGAGCAGATGGTGTTCAGGTGGGTGCGGCATACAGCGCCATGGCCATTGCCACCATTATTTCGCCATTTTTCGTGGGCATGATCGCAGACAGGTTTTTCTCGGCACAAAAAGTACTCGGTGTATTACATATTGTTGGCGCCTTCCTGTTGTACTATCTCACCCAGGTAGGCAATGCAAGTTCTTTCTATTGGGTACTCCTGCTCTATTCACTCTGTTATGCTCCTACACTGGCGCTGGCCAATGCAGTGGCATTCAGGCAAATGCAGGACCCGAGTAAAGAATTCGCATCCATTCGCGTGCTGGGTACCATAGGCTGGATCGCAACGGGCTGGATGATCGACAAAGTACTCAACATCACAACGGATCAGCTGGCCCTCACGTTCAAGATGGCAGCAGTGGCTTCAGTAGTGCTTGGGCTGCTCAGCTTTATCCTTCCCGATACACCGCCAAAAGCCAAAGGCACCAAGGCCTCATTTGCACAGATACTGGGAGCAGATGCATTTGTGCTGTTCAAAGACAGATCATTCACCATATTCTTCATCGCTTCTGTACTGATCTGTATTCCGCTCTCATTCTATTACAGCTTCACCAATCTTTACCTGACCGAGGCGGGCATGAAAAACGTGACCAGCAATATGACCTTCGGTCAGTTCTCCGAAGCCTTCTTCATCCTGCTCATTCCATTCTTTTTCAAAAGACTGGGCGTTAAATGGATGATTGCCTTCGGCATGATCGCATGGGCCATCAGGTTCATGTTGTTCGGTTATGGCGATGCAGATGCAGGGATCTGGATGTTATATGCCGGTATCATCATGCACGGCATCTGTTTTGATTTCTTTTTTGTAACCGGGCAGATCTATACTGACAGTAAAGCAGGACTAAAGATCCAGAGCCAGGCACAGGGCATGATCACCATGGCAACCTATGGTATTGGCATGTGGATAGGAACACTTCTTTCAGGTTATGTAAAAGATCATTATACGTCTATGAGTACGGTGGACTGGAGATCCGTATGGATGGTTCCTGCGGGCATTTCAGTGGCCGTGCTGATCTTGTTCGTTATATTTTTCACTGACAATAAACATTCAGCCGCTCATACCAATACAGGCGAAGCAGTACCCGAATAATTTTTCACCCGCCATAAAACTATATCATGAGAGTATCGATGCTGGGATCAGGATTTATTGGAAGATTTTATGCTGATTCCATCCAGGGTTTACGCAGTAGAGACCAGGTGTTCTCTATCTATTCAAGGCGCGAAGAAAGCGCAAAAAAGTTTGCACAGGATTATGGTTGCCAGCACTGGACAACGAATATGGAAGATTCCATTGCCCATCCGGATGTTGACGTTGTTTGCATTGCATTGCCCAACAACCTGCACGAAACAGCAGTGCTGATGGCCTGCAAACATAAAAAAGCGGTGATCACCACCAAGCCTTTGGGCCGCAATGCTGCGGAAGCCAAACGAATGCTGGAAGCCGTTGAAACAGCCGGAATTTTTCATGGCTACCTTGAAGACCTGGTATACACACCAAAATTCCTGAAAGCTCATGAGAGCGTAAAGAACGGTGCACTGGGAAGGATCCTCTGGGCAAAATCACGCGAAACCCACCCCGGGCCCCACTCTGATTGGTTTTGGGATATAGAGCAGGCTGGTGGCGGATGCATTCTGGATCTTGGCTGCCATTGTGTTGAGATCACCAGGAGCTATATCGGGAAAGATATAAAACCTGTTGAAGTGATGTGCTGGGCCGATACGCAGGTTAAGCCGATAGATGCGGAAGACCACGCCATAGCACTCATCAAATATGAGAACGGATCCATTGCGCAGTTTGAAGTGAGCTGGACTTTCCGCGGCGGCCTTGACCTTCGTGATGAAGTGATGGGAACGGAAGGTACCATTTGGGTGAACAGTTTTCTGCGAACCGGATTTGAAATGTTCACCACCGGAAAAGGCGCCGACTATGTTGCCGAGAAAGCAGAAAGCAACAGCGGCTGGCTGTTCCCGGTTGGAGACGAGCTGAACGAACTGGGCTATAATCACATGTTCACCGAAATGTTCAACGCCATTGAAAAAGGCATAGCACCTAAAGAAACATTTTACGATGGCTACGTAGTGAATGCAGTGCTGGACGCAGCATACAGATCGGCCAAAACAAAACTATGGGAGCCTGTTGTGCTGGATATCTGGAGAGGACGAACAGGAGTGTCAAAAGACAGTCATCTTGTGGAATACGATTCTGATCACTACCTGGTAAAAGAGGAAATGACCCACTACGGAGCGAAGAAAGTGATACTCAAGAATAAAACTACAGGGAAAATTATCGAAAAAGTAAGTTGATTCCGGATTCCGGATTGCGAATTCCGGATTCGATGAAATAAAAAAGAGGCTTGTTTAGGCCTCTTTTTCATTTCATCGAATCCGGAATTCGCAATCCGTAATCCGGAATATTTATATAATCGTTTTAATCTTCGCCACCAACTCCGACTTTGTAATAGGAATACCCATCACTTTATTGAACGGAATGGCATCCACCAGGTATTGATCACGAATGATCTTTACCAGCTGGCCGTTGTTGATCTCTGGGATCAATACTTTTTCATAGTTCCTGATCAGGTTCCCAAGGTTCCTGGGGAATGGCCTGATATGGCGGAGATGTGCATGTGCCACTTCATAGCCTTCGGCCTGCAATTCTGCGCAAGCGCTTTTAATAGCGCCATAGGTTGAACCCCAACCGATCACCAGCATTTTTCCTTTTGCAGGGCCGCTGTCCAGTTTTTGTTCAGGAATATAATCTGCCAGTTTATCTACTTTGGCCTGCCTGACATTCACCATATGCTGGTGGTTATCCGGATCATAACTTACGTTACCGGTAATATCCTGTTTCTCAAGACCACCTATACGGTGTTCAAGACCGGGAGTTCCCGGGATGGCCCAGGGCCTGGATAATTTCTCATCCCTTTGATAGGGTAAAAGTTTCTCTTCGCCTTCGTCAAGCTGTTTTTTGAAATTCACCTTGATCTCTTCCAGGTCGGCTGAAGTGGGGAATTTCCAGGGTTCTGCACCATTGGCGATATATCCGTCTGTAAGGCAGATCACCGGGGTCATATGCTGAACTGCTATTTTTGCTGCTTCATATACGGTTGCGAAACAATCGCTGGGTGTAGATGCAGAAACTATCGGCATGGGACATTCACCGTTCCTTCCATAATATGCCTGCATCAGATCACTCTGCTCAGTTTTTGTAGGCAATCCGGTTGAAGGACCGCCGCGTTGTACGTTGACGATCACCAGCGGGATCTCCATCATTACTGCAAGGCCCATCGCTTCTCCTTTGAGTGCGATACCCGGACCTGATGAAGTTGTTACCGCAAGAGAACCTCCATAACTGGCACCTATAGCCGAAGAAATCGCAGCGATCTCATCTTCCGCCTGGAAGGTGCGTACACCAAAATTCTTGTAGCGGCTGAGTTCATGAAGAATATCCGATGCGGGCGTTATCGGGTAAGAGCCGAGGAATAAAGGAAGACCGCTTTTCTGTGAAGCAGCGATCAGTCCGTATGCCAGGGCCTGGTTGCCCATGATGGAACGGTAAGTACCGGGCTCCATCTTCGCCTTCTCTACTTTATAGCGTGTTGTAAATGTTTCGGTAGTATCACCAAAATTATATCCTGCCTGTAACACTTTCAGGTTACTGTTCAGGATATCATCTTTCTTGCCGAATTTATCTTTAAGAAAGCTGATGGTACTGTCCATTTCCCTGTTGTACATCCAGTAAAGAAATCCAAGCACGAACATGTTCTTGGCCCTGTCCTTTTCCTTGGTACCCATGGCAAAGTCCTTCAGGGCTTCCCTTGTCATCTTGGTCACGTCCATTTTAATGACTTCGTAACTGGCAAGAGAATTATTCTCCAGTGGGTTGTCTCCTTCAGCGTAATTGGCCAGCCTGAGGTTCTTGGCGTCGAAACCATCCGTATTCACAATGATCTTACCGCCTTTTTTGATCATTTTCATATTGGTTTTCAGGGCGGCCGCATTCATGGCTACCAGCACATCGCACTCATCGCCAGGGGTATATACGGGAGAAGATGAAAACCTGAGCTGGAATCCGCTCACACCGGGGATAGTACCCAATGGAGCCCGGATCTCAGCGGGGAAATCGGGGAATGTGGCCAGGTCCATTCCCATCAAAGCTGTGTTATTGGTGAACTGGCTGCCAGTCAACTGCATACCATCGCCACTGTCACCTGCAAATTTTATCACTACATCCTGGAGTAATTCGTCTTTTCTATTCATGTAAAACTGTTGGGTTCTGCTAATTTACGTAAGAGTGACGACCCAACGGAATTTTACTAACGAAAATCATTTATTGACAACCAGTGGTTTAGCGTTTACCGGTTCCATGGATTCGATGAGTGAGCGGATTTCAACGTTTGGTGGTTTGCACAACTACTATCGTAGATCTACCTTTATAGGGTAATAATTAATGATAATTACTGCAGCATTTAGCAGTCAAAAATATTGATAACTACGGATGGTTATTGGATGTGTACACGGCGATCGAAAGATCGCCGTTTTCCATTGTATCCAATGGAAAGAGAGCCAGAGAGTCTGAACGGCAGAGAGATAGAACAAAACACTTCCTCTCCGACTCTCTGGCTCTCTGAC
>JAHEFC010000048.1 GCA_024640385.1 Sphingobacteriales bacterium | reverse complement strand
TGAAAAGGCAAAACAAACCACCATCACACAGCCTGATGCAGCAGTAGATCTGTCGCTCACTCCTACTCCCGTGCTTTGCTATGGTGCACAAACAGGAACCATTACTGCAACCGGATCAGGTGGCGTTGAACCTTATGAGTTCAAACTCGAAGGCGGAGTTTATTCTTCCAACAATGTGTTTGAAAACCTGGCTGCAGGCACTTATACCGTTTATGTGAAAGACAAAAACGGTTGCGAAAAGGCAAAACAAACCACCATTCTTCAGCCATCCAGTTCAGTAGATATTTCACTATCACAATTTGATGTGAGCTGCTATGGAGCCAACACCGGTTCAATTACAGCCACAGGATCCGGCGGGGTTGATCCTTACAAGTACAAACTGGAAGGTGGAGTTTACGGCGACAACAATGTATTCAGCGATCTGATCGCCGGCACATATACCATTTATGTACAGGATGCGAATGGATGTGAAACGTACAAATCTGCTACTATCATTGAACCAGGTACTCCGGTAGACCTTATACTAGAGCCAACACCGGTAAAATGTTTTGGTGATAATACCGGATCGATCAAGGCCACCGGTTCTGGTGGTTCAGGAAGTTATGAATACAAACTGGAAGGCGGCGAATATTCAAGCGTAGACCTGTTCGAAAAACTGGAAGCTGGAACATACACTATATATGTTAAAGATGCCAATGGATGTGAAACATCCAAACAGGTGACCATCACTCAACCTCTATCAGCGCTGAGCCTGCAACTTACACCAACCGACGTTCAATGCAATGGTGCCAAAACAGGATCGATAACAGCCTTAGGATCTGGTGGCACACCTACCTATCTCTACCAGCTTGAAGATGGGGGATTTGGAACTGCTGACACATTCACTGACCTGCCCGCCAGTACATATACTGTCTATGTACAGGATGCCAACGGTTGCGAAACATCAGAAAAAGTGGAGATCAAAGAACCTCCTGTTCTTGAACTCATACTGACCACAACTGATGTACTTTGTAGAGGCTATGAATCCGGTATCATTAAGGCCCAGGGATCGGGCGGTACAGGACTACTTGTATACAAACTGGACGGTGGAACTTACTCTGACAAAGCGGAGTTTGAGAACTTGGTTGCCGGAACCTATACCGTGTATGTGAAAGACGAAAATGGTTGTGAGACTTCTCAACAAACTGAGATCAAGGAACCTGCTTCAATAGTTACAGCAGAAGCAAAAGCAGATAAAGAGAAAGTATGTACCGATGAGAAAACAAATGTCACCGTAACTGCTTCTGGTGGTACACCTCCATACAAATATAAATATGACAATGGCGCCTATGGTGATGTCAATGTATTCTCACTGGGGGCCGGCACACACAATTTCACCGTAAAGGACAATAATGGATGTGAGGCAATAACCTCAGTTACTATAGTTTCTGAAGTATGTGGCAACTTCTGTACCTATACCCAGGGCTATTTCGGTAATAATGAAGGACTCAGCACAATTCCTGACGGTGGTGGTAACGCTACTTATAAAGATGGCACCAGCTGCATCAGTTCCCGGGTTAATAAGACCATACAGTTTGCACTGGCCAGCCCATCCTTACCAACGATGGCAGGAAATATACCAATGGCATCGCTCAAGCCGGACGATATCATCAATTTCCTTCCCAGTGGTGGACCAAGCGGAGTGTTTACTTCCTTTAAATTGCCTTCATCTACATACAAAAACACCCTGCTGGCACAACTGGTAACCCTGGCACTGAATATGGGTCTTAACCCTGATCTTGCCAAATTCACCATGCCTGCATCAGGAGAGCTATGGACACAAAAAGCATCCAATTGCGGAGCCGGACCTACCACTTCAACATGTACGAAGTACAGCTTCACCAGTGGTAAAGACATGACGGTGGCAGATATCTATGCAGCCGCCAGTGCTGCACTTACCAACAGCTTAGTGCCGAACACGGTAAGAAGCAACTGGGCTAATACACTGGATGCGATCAATCGCGGATTTGACGAGTGTGCAAGAACTTGCGAACCAGTGCTTGATCAGTCATTGTTGTTGAGCAGCCTCTTAGCAACACAAAGACCTGCAGCAACAGCAACTGCGACGAACCTTATGGTTAAAGCTTACCCGAATCCATTCACAGACAGGATCTTCATCAACTTCACTTCACCTGTAGCAGGTAAAGCGGTGGTACAGATCTTCGATATGAACGGGCGCAGGATCGCGGAGATCAACAAAGGCCAGGTAAATGCCAACGTTGAGAACAGGATCGAATACATGGTTCCGAACAATGCAAGAACTGCGATCATTTACAAGGTGACTGTAGGCAGCTACATGATCACCGGAAGAATGATCGATGCAACATCTCGCTAGTCACTTCGAAAAGCCACAATACAAAGTCTCCCTGGAAACGGGGGGACTTTTTTTATTGCTACTTTTGGTCAAATATTTTCTATATGAAATTCCGGTTGCTGTTTCTTGCTACTTTTCTCATTTCTTCCTTTTCGATCGCCCAGAATCTGATGACCCCTGAAACCCTCTGGAGCCTGGGGCGTATAAGCGGTAAGGGCATTTCAAAAGCTGGCAACTCTGTTGTCTACTCAGTAAGCACTCCTGATATTACCGAAAACAAAAGCAGTTCTAAGACATATGTAATGCCTCTTGAAGGTGGAACACCGGGACTTGTAACATCGACCACAGAATTTCTCAATAATCCCAAGATCTCACCTGATGGAAAATATCTCCTGACATCGGCTGAAGTGAAGGTAAAACCTGTTACAGGCACTGACTTCTATCCCCAACTTACAAAAAGCAATGCGCTGATCTACGATCAGCTCAATTATCGCCACTGGGATGAATGGGAAGATGGCAAATACAATCACGTGATGCTGCAACCACTTGTTAACGGCACTGTGACCGGCGACCCGATCGACCTGATGAAGGACCAACCATACGATTCACCTTTAAAACCATTTGGTGGACCTGAAGACTATGTATGGAGCCCAGACGGCAAAACAGTGGTATACGCATCTAAAAAGAAATATGGCACCGCATATGCCGTCAGCACCAATACCGATCTCTATTCCTATGATCTGGCTACGGGTAAAACATCCAATCTTACTGAAACCAATAAAGGATATGATGTTAACCCAAGTTTCAATACGGCAGGGCAGCTTGCATGGCTACAAATGAAGCGCGATGGTTATGAAGCCGACAAGCAGGACCTGGTGGTCATGAATATGAGCAATAAGTCTGTTATGAACCTGACTGCTCAAAGAGATGATATCCATGTTGAATCCTATACATGGGCCAGCGACGGCAAAAGCCTGTTCTTTACCGCGCCTATTGACGGAACCCTGCAGTTGTTCAATGTGATCTATCCCGGACTAACAAAGATCGCACCGGTTATACGGCAGATCACAAAAGGTGATTTTGATGTAACTGCCGTGGTTGGGCAAAATGGAAACACACTGGTTGTTGCCCGCAACGATATGAACCATGCCACTGAATTGTATACCGTTGATGTCAACAACGGCAACATGAAGCAACTCACCCATGTTAACGATGATGCTTATGCGAAGATCAGCATGGTTAAAACAGAAAGAAGGTTCGTAAAAACCATCGACGGAAAACAAATGCTGGTATGGGTAGTGTATCCTCCGAATTTCGACAAGAATAAAAAATATCCCACTCTATTATATTGCCAGGGTGGTCCGCAGTCTCCGCTGACTCAATTTTATTCTTTCCGGTGGAACCTGCAGCTCATGGCCAGCAATGGATATATTGTTGTTGCTCCCAACCGCAGGGGCATGCCAGGTCATGGCACCAAATGGAACGAGCAGATCAGTAAAGACCATGGGGGTATTGTGATGCAGGACTATCTCTACGCTATTGACGCTCTAAGCAAGGAACCCTTTGTTGACAAGAACAGGCTGGGATGTGTGGGTGCGAGCTACGGAGGTTATTCCGTTTTTATGCTTGCGGGAATACATAAGAACAGGTTTAAGACATTCATTGCCCATGATGGTATTTTTGATTTCAGGAGCATGTATGGCTCAACAGAAGAACTTTTCTTTGTTGACTGGGATTATGGAGGCCCTTATTGGGATCTGAAAAACGCAGCGGCGCAAAAGTCTTACAAAGAATTCAACCCCAGTAATTTCGTCGCCAACTGGAATACACCGATCCTGATCTACCATGGCGCAAAAGATTACAGGGTCCCGCTCGAGCAGGGCATGCAGGCCTTTCAAGCCGCACAACTTCGTGGCATTAAGAGCAAATTAATTGTACTGCCCGATGAGAACCACTGGGTGTTACATGCACAAACTGCATTAGTATGGCAGAAGGAATTTTACAAATGGCTGGAAGAAACACTGAAATGATCAACCTGTAACGCTGACCCCGATCAGTTTGCCTATTCCAAATGTGATGGCTGCCGCCATTAACCCGAATATGACCTGTCTGAATCCGGAAAACCAGATGGATTTACCGGTGAACAAGGTAATAGCAGACCCGATCAGGAATAATCCTGCCGCGCTCAATATCACACTGATATAAATCGCTTTCATCCCGGTTGTAAACAGAAATGGTGCTACCGGGATGATCGCCCCTATGGCAAATAATATAAATGAAAACACTGCGGCTTCCATTGCCGAACCTTCAAGTTCTTCGGGGTTAATGCCAAGCTCTTCCTTTACCAGGACCGCATGTGCATGCTTAGGGTCTTTCATGACATCTGCAGCCATTTGTTTTGCCTGCCCTTCCGGTATGCCATTGGACATATAGATAAGCGCAAGCTCCTGTTGCTCCCCTTCCGGATTGGCGACCAGTTCATCCATTTCAAGCTGCATCTGGTTCTCAGATAATTCCTGCGAGCTTTTTACGGATATCCATTCACCTAATGCCATTGATAAGGCACCTGCGAGCAAACCTGCAAGTCCTGCTAACAAAACACCCTGTCCTCCATTGGTAGCACCCGCAATACCCATGACCAGCGAGAAATTAGACACCAGGCCATCATTCCCACCCAACACAGCAGCACGCAATGCATTTCCTCCAACAGACCGGTGGCTTTTTTCAAACCTGGCCAGCGTTGTACCCTTTACTTTACCCTGCTTGGTCAACAACGAATTGAGGATCTTAACATGACTGGTTTCTGTGCCAGTGACTTCGATCTTTGCATTTTTCTTTGCAGCAATGGTGGCACCGGCAATGGACTTCTCCGTATCCATCAACACACCCAACACATAACTGTATCCAAATATCTTACCAATGGAGTTGAGAACCCTGGCCCGTTTAGAAGGAGCAGGCATTTGAGCTGCGCCGTCTCCCATTTTACTGATGAATGCCTTAGCATGCCCCCGCTCGATCTCACTCATCTGCCTGAACACATTAGCTACCAGTTTGTCTTCTTCATGATCTGCAAGCTTATCATACAGATAAGCTGCATCAACTTCCGTTTGAATATTTTTCAGTGTCATGGTGCATTTTTTAACTGATCAAAAAAGATCAGACATGCCATGGTGCCCGCATACCCTGGTAGGCCAGTTTATTCGCATCATCATCGTTGATGAATACCTGCCTTACCGGGTCGAATTTCAGGTTCCGGTTCAGCTGCATCGCTATCTTACCCATATTCACAAGGGTGCAGGAACGATGTCCGTTGGATTCATTCAACGCGAATGTCTTTCGTTCTTTTACCGAGGTAATGAAACTGGACACCTGTGGTTCGGGTTCAGGGAATTGCCTGAGCTTGGCCTCCAGGTCTGGTATGTCTGATTTGAATTCGGGAAATAATTTCCCTTTGGGACCTTCAATATATGCAGCACCCACCTCCCTGGCATCACCATCCAGGATGATCTGGCAACCATCGTCGTAGGTGTACACGATCCTTCTGAATGTACCTACTGCATCGGAGTCTTGCTTATCCGCATCAACCTCTACTGACACAGGACTTGTATCATCCTTGCCCAGGAAATATTGCACAGGGTCCATATAGTGCTGGCCCATATCACCCAGTCCACCTCCATCATAATCCCAATAACCACGGAAGGTCTGGCCTACCCGATGCTCGTGGTAGGGCTTCCTGGGAGCAGGACCCAGCCACATTTCATAATCCAGGTAATCAGGTACAGGCTGCTCAACCAGGTCTGTTCTTCCTATCCAATAAAATTTCCAGTCGAATCCGGTATGCTTGCTGATGGTCACTTTCAATGGCCAGCCCAATAAACCGCTCTGCACCAGTTTCTTGATGGGCTTGACCGTCGTTTTCATACCGTAGAAATTATCCTCAAAACGGAACCAGGTATTCAGCCTGAACATCTTGCCGTATTGCTTTACAGCTTCTTCCACCTTTCTGCCTTCACCAATTGTACGGGTCATGGGCTTCTCACACCATACATCTTTCCCTGCTTTCACTGCATCAATGGACATTAATGCATGCCAGTGCGGGGGCGTTGCGATATGTACAATATCCACATCCTTCATAAGCAATAACTCACGGTAATCTTTAAACGATTTTACGCCGCCTCCTATCTTCGCAACAGCGGCGTCAAGGTGCAATTTGTTCACATCGCAAACTGCGATCACCGGCGTATCACCATATGGTATATGGTTCACACCCATTCCGCCTACACCAATGATGGCCTTGGTCAGTTTATCGCTTGGAGGGATATATCCCTTTCCTATTACATGACGGGGAACGATGATTATTCCTCCTAATAATGTTGCTGCTTCTTTGATGAATTTCCTGCGGCTGGACGACCTGGGTTTACTGTTCATTAATCAGAGTTTTGGTATTGTTGGTTCTATTTAATGGAGCGATAAATTACGTCATTTTTCAGGTATATCTGCCGGGGAAGGGAAGAAAGGGCGGGATATACCCACCCTTCCCGCTGATCAATCGTCATCTTCTTCTTTCTCACCGGAGGCCTTGGTCTCCCCTTCCGACTCTTGTCCGGCACCTTCGCCCTGAACAACTGCCCCACTGCGCAATTCTGTGTGCCTTACCTGTCCTCCGGTATACCCTGCCCTTGCCATGGCTGCAAAACCCAGCACGGAAAGGATCAGCGTCAATGTGAAAGCGGTCTTCACCAGTTTATGACGCATTTTATATCCAACCAGGGAAACAAGAGCCATAAGTCCTGTAAATCCAAGTATCCATATGGCGAACTGTGCAGCTTCCTCGTGTTCTTCAATAATGTTCTCAGCGATACCCGGAAGATTCTCTACAGCATCTTCTGCAGGTTCGCCGGTCAGAAATACCGGGATCGCCATCAGGGCCATGACCACGATGATCATACACGCTGCGATCTTTATGTTATCCTGTTTCTTTATAGATCCCCAGATCAAGAGAGCACTGCCAATCAGGGTTCCGATGATCGGAAAATGATTAAGCAGCAAATGAATATGTGTTGCGTTCATTGCCTAAAATTTGAATGTGAAAAAAAGTAAATAGCCTGATGCAGAATTCAGCAATGACGGGGAGGCTGCCAGATGGCATCGAGATGACCTGATGGGATATGTTCATCGTCCAGGATCACATAATTTCTGATCAGTGAAAGATCCGGACGGGTGATTATTTCTGAACTGGCTGGTGGCGACACTGCGATTGCACCGCCGGAAGGGATCTGATCGGCTGATTTGAAAGGAAGCTTGCTGTCTTCCTCCGCATCATAATCTGTTCCGTCTTCAGTATAGTAATGTGATATCAGAAAACTGGCCAGGTTCATTTTCTGATTTTCCTCCTGGTGGTCGAAATAATGCTCCGCCAGCAAGGGAAGTTTGAGCAACTCCCTGAGGGCTCCTGCAGGTTGAATATAAATAAACAGGAGAAATAAAGCTATGGACCAGCGATACCTCATTGTTACAAATGTATTGATACCGGGGCCGGTTCAATTATGATCTTAATCACTGTTTGGATTTATACAAAAACTTTCACACTTGCCATCTGGCTTCTGTTTCCAAAACCGTCCCGTCAAAAAACCCTTTCATCACAGTTAACAATCCATTATGGTAATTCAGCGACTTGCTGCTTCACATTCTCCTCCCGAAGATTTTATTTTATGCCACTCAACCAATACTATGACAGAAAACAACCTTCCACCCATCGACACGTTATTCCAGAAGCCGTCTTCAAACGGGGTGCATGAAGAAGAAAAACAGGGACAGGCCCCTGCTATCCATCCTGATGAGGCCGACCACCAGAACATGCTCAAAGAAACGGCTTCATCCAGTCAAACCTGGAAAAAATACGGGTTCCTCCAATCCAAAAATCATAATGCCAATCCCATAGCCCTTGAACTGGAATTGCACAAACTGCTGGAACAGTTCAAAAAATCTGTTCAGACTGACGAAAAAGAGCAGGATGAAATGAAATCACCTGTGCGCGCAAGAGTTGTGTCGCTTGCGATCGATATCCAGAAGCTGTCTGAGCAGTCCGGCAGGATCAGGAAAGAAAAAATACCTGCCCAGGAAAAAAAATGGCAGGATGTAAAAAATGAGATCGGCGAGATCAGGCGCAATCCTGACCATTACAAGGAAAAACCAGGCAAACTGGGTTTGATACTCATGGGTCTGGTGCTCTTACTATTGACCGTATATCTTTGGATCTTCTATACATCGGCATCCTACTCGGCATTTTTTCGCCAATTCACAGCCGATGATATCAATGTAGCCAATTCCATTTTCGATCCGCGGGCTATCGCAAATGCATGGGAAAAAGGAGCACCCGCACTGGTGCTGGTGATCACCATGCCGTTTATATTTCTTGGCCTGGGCATACTGATGCACAAATTCCTGGAGGAAAAACATTTTACCAAATGGATCAAGTTAAGCCTGGTCATTGCAGCCACTTTTGTGTTCGACTATATCATTGCCTATGAGATCGTGAAAAAGATCTATGATCTGCAGGCCCTGAACAGCCTGGAAAATCTTCCTCCATATAATTACAAAACCGCATTCTCCGATATAAACTTCTGGCTGATCATTTTTGCGGGATTTGTCACTTACCTGATATGGGGATTCCTGTTTGAAAAATTCATGACTGAAAACCGGAAACTAGATCACGCTGGTGAACGCATACGTGTGCGTGAGATAGAGCTGCTGGATATTGAAAAAGAAATAAGCAAACTCAACAAGGAGGCTGAATTGCTTGACAAGACCATTCACGAAAAAGAAAGGGATAAAGCACTTGCTGAAAATGAACTCAACGCTGTTTTTTTCCGGCCGCGTGAGGTGGAATACGTGATCTACCACTATATGAGCGGATGGATGCAGTATATAGAAGGAGGATTGATGGCTACTGCTTCGCAGAAAGAAGGGCTACGCCTGGAGACCCGCAAAACAGTAATGAATTTTCTGGATACCCAAAAACCCAAATACACCCATGCGTCTGCTTAATATATTCCTCGTAGCACTTCTATTATTGGTGGCGGGTTGCGGAGAAGAAGCTGTAAAACAGAATGTAAAATCCGATCCATATCCCCTGCTCCCGGCCCTGCCACAAAAAGACCTTAACATCAGTGTGCTGATCGATCTCTCAGACCGCATCGATAGCAGGCAAGATACACGGCAACCGGTCCAGTCTGATCGGGATATCAGCATCATCAATATCCTGTCTGCCGCCATACGGAAAAATGTGGCAGCCCATGGTTCATTCAAATCCAAGGCCCGCTTCAATGTATACTTTCATCCCGAACCGGCAGATAAGCAAATCAGGGATATTGCAGTAAAGCTTTCAGCTGCCTGGGTCAGTTCGAATGATATGACAACAGCCAAACAAAATAAGATCACCTACCAGGAGCTTGAAGGCAATTTCGCGAAAGGCCTGAGCGATATTTATTCCATGGCGCAGTCTACCGGGCAATATCCCGGATCAGATATATGGCGATTTATGAAAGATGAGGCAAAGATCAAATGCATTGAACCGGATACCAGCTACCGGAATATCCTGGTGATCCTAACAGATGGGTATATGTATTATGAAAACGGAAAGCAGCAACAACCCAATTCAAACAGGTACAATTATATTGAGCGGGGAACAAAACATTTTGCCCGGTTCCGGGATGGAAGCCTATTGAATACTGAGTTTGATAAGAATGATTACGGACTGATGCCGGCAGCATCCGGGCTAAAGGATCTTGAAATACTGGTGCTTGAATGCAGGCCGGAAGAAGCGTATCCGCAGGACTTTGATATTATGCAGAAATACTGGTGTAAATGGTTTCGGGAGATGGGAGTGAAACACGCGGAATTATACAAATCACAGCAACCTGCTTATCATGAAAAAATGATCGCCGGGTTTTTGAAGAAAACATCGGGAGTTTGTCAATAGGATTTTTTACCGGAAGTATAGATCACCACTGAAAATATTTTAATTCCTGGGCCGTCGCAGCCAGTTACTTTTGCATTCGATGTTGAGATTATTATTTGTATTGTCCTTTATTGTCGCTCTTCCCCTTTGTTCAAAAGAACAATCAAAGCCGTCTTTAGAAAGTTTTTCAGGCAAAGTAATCAAGATCGTTGACGGCGATACCTATGATGTGTTAACCGCGGACAATAAAACCATTCGCATCCGCATGAATGGGATTGATGCACCCGAGAAAAAACAAGCCTACGGGCAGAAAGCCAAAGATTATCTTGCCAGACTTTGTTTTGGGAAAGAGGTCATCGTGAGACCATATTCTTTCGACCGCAATAAGCGGTTGATAGCGGATTCATACACAGCTACTAAGATGGACCTGAGCCGGGAAATGGTGCGGTCAGGATACGCCTGGCACTTTAAAAAATACTCTTCTGATAAAAAACTTGCTGATGATGAAAATCATGCAAGATCAGCCAGGGCAGGGCTTTGGGCTGATAATGAACCAGTTGCGCCATGGGTTTATCGCAGCAAACGCTAAATCGTAAATCTACGAGGGGCAAATACGGTTGCAGTTGATAATCAAATGAATAATATTTGTACTGTTAACCCGTTAATTAAGTATTCAACCCTGTGACTATGACCAAAAATCCAATACACTATGCCGCTATTGCGTTAGCAATACCCGCACTGATGAGTTTCGGAACTCCTGACAATGGAGCCTGTGCTTCCTGCAAAAAATTTGACGACGGTGTTGCAAAACACAAAGAAGTTGCCAAATCAAGTTCTATCGGAGGACCGGTAAAGAACTATTCTGTTCTCAAGAATTATGTTTCATCAAACAAGCTGGTCAGGCTGAACTCCGGAAACGGTTACCTGGTCAGCAAGATGAATTATTCTTACCCTTATGTTACTGCCAAAGCTCACCAGTTCATTGAAGAACTCGGTCAGTCTTATATGGCAAAATGCAAGGAGAAGGGAGTAGCCTATCTGCCTTTCATTATCACCAGCGCAACAAGGACCAAGGAATCAGTTGCAAAACTGACGAGGGTGAATCCCAATGCTATCCAGGAAAGTGCACATCTTTATGGCACTACCATCGATATCTCGTGGGTTCGTTTCGGAGCTGAGCAAAAACATTCCCAGAAAAACCTGAATGTGCTTATCGATGCATTAATGGATATGCGTGATAAAGAAACCTGTTTTGTGAAATTTGAAAGAAAGCAGGCTTGCTTCCACATTACTGTGAACGAAAGCAAGATCGGCGATGACGAAGAAGTAACTAACCAAATGGCTGTTCGATAGAGATACTTTGCTTTGTAAAGAATCTTGGTCCATCTTCAGTCATATATAAACAATCTTCAAGCCTGATCCCGAATTCTCCGGGGATGGCTATAGTAGGCTCGTCACTGAAACACATACCAGTGGCGAGTTTTGTTTTATTACCCCTCACAAAATTCGTCCATTCATGGCCTTCTAAACCGATTCCATGACCGGTACGATGCGGGAGACCCGGTAGTTTGTAATTCTTGCCGAATCCGGCCGCTTCTATCACAGCCCTGGCGGCCGCATCCACTGATTCGCATGTTGCCCCGTTCCTTGCTGCTGCAAATGCCGCGTCCTGGGCCTTTTTTTCCAGGTTCCATACGTCCACCATTTTTTGCGTAGGCTTTCCAAAAATGAATGTACGGGTGATATCTGATTCATAACCTTCCACCTTGGTCCCACCGTCTACCAGTATCACATCGCCTTCTTTAATGGTTTGGGGGATGATGGTTCCATGAGGTATGGCGGTGTACTTTCCCACCAATACCATAGCACCTCCATTAAAACCCAGCTTCCTGTGTGCCGCGGCAATATTGGCTGCAAGCTCAGCATCTTTCATGCCGTCTTTTACCGTTGCAAATGCTGCTTTATATGCCTCGATGGTCACATCATTGGCATGCTGCATCAGTGCGATCTCTGCCGGACTTTTATACATCCTGCATCCCGCCGTGATTGATGTGCCATCCAGCAATTGAAAACCCACCGCTTCTTTTCGTATGCCATCTGCTATAAAGAATCTCACCCTTTCCTCAATCGCAATCCTTCTGTGACTGGCACCACGGTCGATAAGTATCTTCATGATCAGTGCATATGGACTTTCGTCTTCTTCCCAGCAACGCACTTCATCTCCAAATGCCGGATTGATGAGTTCTTTAGCACGACTCTCTTCAAACTTCGGACATACATAGGCCACGGGACCGCGGGCGGGGATCACCAGGCCAAAAGTTCGCTCACTTTGCCCCCACCGCATGCCGGTGAAATAATAGCAGGATGTAGTGCCCTCCATAAAGAGGCCATCGATCTTCTGTTCTGCCATCAACTGCTGGGCTTTGGCAATGCGCTGTTTCCTTTCATCCACAGTAATGGGAATGGGGCCTTCGGCAAGCGGCTTCAGATCCCTGATCGGTTTTGGAAGATCAAACTCTTCCTCACCGGCCATGGCCTTATTTGAAAAAGAGAGTGATCCGGTTGTCAGTGCTGACAGGCCAAGGAATTTTCTTCTGTTGATCGACATAGTAATGGTTGATAGCGATAAAATTAATCCTTCTGCTTTAATTTGCCGGCATGAGGATATTTTTGACCCTGATCAGTTTATTATGGTTCTTTTGTTGCGTCGGCCAAGATATCACACCCAAACCCGCAAGTTTCATTCGCGGCACTGGCAAAGGCATCTCCATATCCAATTCTACCATGATCCTGTATGATGCGGAATTTACCAAACAGGCTTCCTACATGGGCGAGCAGGTGCAGAAACAGTGTGGGCTGACCCTGGTCTCTGCCCCCTTATCAGCCTATAAAAATAAAGGGCATATCAGGCTGGTGTTTGACACAGTAAATATCACGCAAACAGAGATGTATAGGCTGGAAGTGAAAGAAGATGAAGTGATACTTTCGGCAAAAACCGTGAGGGGTATTGTGAATGGGATACAAACCTTTCTGCAATTATTGCCGCTCAAGCCATCTGCAACCTGCAACCTGGAACGACTTTCCCCGCTTCGCCTACAGGGGAATGCATCTCGATGTGGTAAGGCATTTCTTCCCTGTCGATTATATTAAAAAATACATAGACTATCTGACCTTTCATAAGTTCAACACATTTCATTGGCACTTGACTGACGACCAGGGATGGCGTATAGAGGTATTGTCTTATCCAAAACTCAACACCATCGGTTCTTGGCGTGATTCAACACTTATAGGGCACTTCAAGGACACACCTGCGCGATACGAAAAGAAAAGATATGGCGGGTATTATACGCGCACTGAGGTAAAAGAGATCCTGCAATATGCAGCTGTAAGAGGCATAACGGTGATCCCTGAAGTGGATATCCCGGGACATAGCAGGGCCACCATTACTGCCTATCCCGAATTCAGCACAGATCCATCCAACAAATGGGGCGTGGCTTATACCTGGGGCATGTATAATCGTCAGAACAACGTGCTCGCACCTACGCCCGAGACATTTACATTTTTGCGGACCATCTTCCATGAGATCGCAGATCTATTTCCATCAGAATACATTCATATTGGAGGAGATGAGTGCAGTAAGATGTGGTGGAAGCAAAGTGCTACAACACAGGCATTCGTGAAAGAAAAGGGTTTGAAAGATGAAGTGGCTCTCCAAAGCTATTTCATTGAACAGGTAGCAGGGTATCTGAAGGAGAAAAACAAAAAAGTGATTGGATGGCACGAGATCATGGAAGGGAAGATCGATACCTCTTCGATCCTGATGAACTGGGCGGATGACAAAAAAGCCATAGAGGCTGTTGGTCGCGGCTTTTCTGTGATCATGACGCCCGGCAAGCCTTTTTATTTTGATCACTACCAGTCCAAGGATCCTTCGAAGGATTCATTGGCGATCCACGGCTACAATCCGCTTGAGGCGGTCTATAAATACGAACTGGTTCCTTCTGCTATTTCTTCAAAGGGGCTTGGGCATAAGATACTTGGCGGCCAGGCCAACGTATGGACAGAGTATATGGAGTACGCCACCAAAGTGGATTATATGGTGCTGCCTCGTATGACCGCAGTAAGCGAGACCCTCTGGACCGCACCGGATAGAAAGGACTATGGTGATTTTCTCCGAAGGCTGAAAGCATTTGTCATTCCGCGCTATGAGCAGTGGGGAAGTTCTTACTACAAGGGGGAATGATCCTTCTCTTTCTACCTCCAAGGTCCCTACCTTGGAGGTAGGGACCTTGGAGGTAGGGACCTTGGAGGGAGAAGAAAATCCTCATTTCTTTATGTTGATTGCCTCACCAATTGGATGTGAAGCCAGATAGGTGAATCCAAGCAGGTTGGCAATGGTTTGGGCAAATTGTTTTTGATACAATTGCATCGGGGCCTTTATTTCTCCCTTT
>JAHEFC010000313.1:3969-5122 GCA_024640385.1 Sphingobacteriales bacterium | reverse complement strand
CAGGCTCCCAAGCTTTCCGATTTGCAGTTCATTATTCATGTCCGGTAAAAACAGAAGGGAACGTCACCCGTTCCCTTCTTTCAATCTTTTTCCGCTGCAAATATACATCAGAATTGAGTGCGTTCCAAAAATTTTCATGAGTATTCCAGCCCCCGCGGGCAGGTTGTGGATGGCAGGTTACAGGTTACAGGTAGCAGGTTGCAGAAAAATATACCCTGCAACCCGCAACCTGCCACCTGCAACCTGATTACAATCACCTCCATAGCCCGTCCCCTGCCACAAAAATTGAGTATCTTAGGAATAATACAAGTCATATGGGCAGCGAGAAGAATTTTTCTGACTTCTATTCCGAAAACAAAGCCCTGCTGAAGGAATATATAGACCTCCGGTTGAAACTTGTGAAACTGCAGGGTATAAGCATACTGTCCAGGTCTCTAAGCCTGGTCATGGTCATTTTCATGGTGATCTGCATGATCCTGTTTACCATGCTCTTCCTGGGCATGAGCTTCGCCTGGTGGCTGACCGACCTTACAAACAGCGCCACTATTGGCTTTGCAGGTGCCGCGGGCCTGTTCTTTATCCTTTTATTGGTATTCATCGTATTCAGGAAACCGCTCTTCCAAAACCCGCTGATCCGGTATTTCATCCAGGAAACCTCGAGGATCTGCACCAAAATGAAGACTGATATGGGAAAGATCAATAACCTTCATACGCTGGAACTGGAGATGGAGAAAATGAAACTCCGGCTGAATCATATTGAGCAAAAACTGGATGATAACGTATCAGAGCTGCGCGAAAATGCAGGAATGATGGCCTTCAACTCCATCATAGGACAGGAAAGAAAGGAAAAACTGCATCATTTCTGGGCCCGGATGGCTGAAAAGCTCATGGACAACCCCCGCTTGCAGAACAATATTGGGAAATGGGTGGACAAACTTGCCGATCGATTGGCGGATGGAATAGAACCGCCGGAGGATGATGAACGGGAAGAGTAGTGTGAGGAATAGGCGAGAGGCGAGAGGCGAAAGGCGAGAGGCGAGAGGCGAGAACATTTTCTATCGCCTCTCTCCTGTCGCCTTTTCCTTGATTTCCTCAAACTCAATATACTCCCCGATACCATTGGTAACATTCTCGGGTTTCTGGCTTTGTTGCT
>JAHEFC010000313.1:0-3938 GCA_024640385.1 Sphingobacteriales bacterium | reverse complement strand
GGTCACAACAGGGATAATAAAGTCAAAGACCAGCTTATATAATATATATATGAGAAAGGCGTAAAATATGAACCGAAGCATCATCGTACTGCAAAATTACGATTTAAGGGAATTTGATTCTGTTAATTCCGAATTCCGGATTACGGATTACGGATTGAAACCGAATCCGGAATCCGTAATCCGGAATCCGGAATTAAAATGCAAACCCTAACTTCTTCAGCCCCGCCTGCACCTCAGGGCAACTCATGAAAAGATTCCAGCATAAGCCAGTGCGGTAATTTTCGATCATGACAATGACAGGCCCCTGGTCTATGGCCAGATACGACTCCGCCATCCATCCTTTCGTTTCGTTAAAAGCATCTTTGAACCCATATTCCCCGAATAATTTCGGACCCATTTCGTAATAGAAATATTTTAAAGCCTGCATGGAATATTCAGGTGTATAAGGGAAAGAGGAAAGCGCGGCGGTGGGCGAGATCACGCCAAGATCATTGTCAGGGGAATGTGCATTATACCCCTCATAACTGTCGCTCGCAGTAAGGCCCCAGCAATTCGGCCCATAGCCTTTATAACCCTTGGGATTTCTTACGCAGTGTTCCCGGTTGATCAGGGTATGGTTCCTGTTTTGCTCCCAGTAATCACGTACTAGTCCGCTGACCGGATGTCCGAAATCACAAAAATACCTGAACGTCTGCTTTTGAACGATGTCCAGCAGCTGCTCATCAGAAACTTTTTTGGGCTGCTGAGATACAGCCCCCAGGGTTAAAAAAGGAAAACTGAAAACAGGAAAATGAAACGCATTGGTGAATTTATCAAATTATGCACTGGATTCTGATTTGCTAAAAAAGACATATTTTAAATCCCAAACCCCTAAGGATGTCTAAAAAGAAAAATAAGATCTCCCAAACAGTTGCTCCGCCGGAAACACCAAAACCAACCCCAACAGATGCTGCCAATTTATTTTCGCTTCCTTTCTTTTTCACCGTACTCACACTGCTGACCGAATGGACCCCCGAAGGTGAGGCAGGCGACCCTATGTTCAACCAGTGGCTCTATCTTTCTATATTAACTGCCATCACTTCATTGACCATCTTTTTCAATAACAATCTCAAAATAAAATTAGCATTTGACCAGGTATTTGGAAGAGCATTCAACCTGGCATACCTGTTATTCATCTGCCTTGCGATCATCTCGTCCACCTGGGCCTATAACAGCGGTGAAAGTTATGCTACCCTGCCATTGATGCTGGTCACCATGTTTCAATATTTCAACCTGGCCATCTTACTATACGGCAGAAAAGATCTGTTCATGCCGGTGGCATACGCCATCAGCACCGCATTGTTATTCCAGGTGCTTTATACCACCGTTACTGCGGTGCAACAGATCGGGACGGCCCGGATAGACAGGATAGTGATGCAGCTTACCTTATATGCAGGCAACAAGAACTGCCTTGCAGCCAGTATGATGATCAAAGCCCCGTTCCTGTTTGCACTCTTCTATAAAGGCAACAGGTATGTCCAGATATTTGCCGCCATTGTATTTTCCTTACTCACATTTTCAGTGATCATTCTTTCATCAAGAGAGTCTTTGATCAATCTCATCCTTCAATCCATACTTTTCCTTGCATTCCTGTTATTCAGCGCTTTTTCAGACGGGAAAATGAGATCCGTTCCGGTATACCTTGCATTTCTGCTGCTCCCGCTTGGTGCTGGCTATCTTGGATCAGCAGCGGCAATCAAAGAGGCCAAGAAATTCAGTGTTGAGAAAGAACTGACCAGTGATGCACTTACCCGATTGTCAACCATTGGCCTGGACAGGGAATCTTCCAGTTTCCGGGTTGATCAATGGAAGAATGCAGCAGGTTATATCATGGCGCATCCCCTCACCGGAGCAGGGATCGGCAATTGGAAGATCGTATCCCTTCCGAATGAGAAGTATAGCGACAACTTTATTTCTTCCAAACACGTCCACAACGATTTTTTACAAATGGGGGCTGAACTGGGTCTCCCTGGCCTGATCTTATACCTCGGCATGTTTATGCTGTTGGCATTTGCCGGCTTCAGGCTGATATTCAGACAAACAGATAAAAATGTGAGGGATATCGCTTTCTTCCTGGTAGCCGCCATTGCGGCATACAGTGTTGATGCGCTACTGCAGTTCCCACAGGAGAGGCCCGTAGTGCAGGTATTGTTTATGATCACCGCTGCTTTCCTGATGAGCCTCTATGCGGCAAACTTCCCCTTGACCGGAACATCAAAGCTGAATCCAAAGATCGTGATGGCAACAATGCTTTTAGTATTGGCGCCATCGATCTGGGCGTTGAACCGCATGCAGGAGTCTGCCAAAGTACAGATGGTTTACCTGGCGGATTTTGTCAGGGACAAACCTACCAATCAGTGGTTCCCGCAAGATGATCCATTTCCTGAATGGCCGGATCTTGCCATGACGGTTGTTCCCGTTGACCTCATCAAATCAAGGTATGCCATTGAAGCTAAAAATTTTGATGAAGCAAAAAGGCTGCTGGCCAGTGCAAAAAAAGCAAACCCGAACACACCTATCCATAACTTCATGGAAGCCCTGATGTATAAACGGATGGGGGCTGTTGACAGTACGATCAGTTTAGCATTGAAGTCGATCGAATATCGCCCCAGGATCCCGAACAACTACCAGATGTTATCCCAGGGATGGCTGATGACCAGCGATACGGGTGTGATCAACCGGTCTTATCGCGCTGCAAAAGCCATCGACAATAATGAACTGCTGGAAGCTCTGTATTTCAGGCGTTGCAAAGAGCTTCCTGAAATGGCGGCCTTTCTTCCCGAAATAGCCAAACAGGCCTCGGAGAACAAAAAATTTGAAAAAGAACTCAATATCAACCTGGAACTGGCCACCTATCAGTTTCAAAAAAAGAACTATGATTCAGCCTTCATGTATTGTGAAAGGGCCACGAAAAAATTCCCCAAGGATGGAACGCTTTGGCAGAACATGGGCCTGATCCGGTATACCCAGGGAAGGTATGCAGATGCGATACCTTATTTCGACAGGGTGCTTGCGCTGACCGTAAAATCAACCGGGTTCCCCGAGTTGCTGAAAGGCCGATGCCTGCAGAATCTCAACAGGCTGCCCGAGGCCTGCCAATGGTTCCAGCAGGCTTCCAGTGCCGGCAACCAGGAAGCGGCGCAGTTGTACAATGCGAATTGCGCACCGCGTTAGCAGGTTACAGGTAACAGGTTGCAGGTTGCAGAAATTATTGCAACCTGTAACCCGCCACCTGCATCCTGCTAGATGTTTGGTTAGATAAAATTTGAAAGAAAACTGCGATTTAAGTACTTTTGCCTCCCTTCGGACTCATCACATGGGCCTGATGGACCCTTAGCTCAGTTGGTTAGAGCATCTGACTCATAATCAGAGGGTCGCTGGTTCAAGCCCAGCAGGGTCCACCGGGTGCTCAGGTTTCAAAACCCACTGTATGTCAAAGGCTCATGGCCATCGCTATGAGCCTTTTTTTAATGTTTGGTTTAACCTTTTGTTAACGGGAAGCCAAATACATTTGTCACTCAATTGAAATTATGAAGAAGTTTGTAAGCATGGCATTATTGGTTTTTTTGGGTCATGCTGTTTTTGCCCAGTCAGATACCACCAAAAACGGGAAGAAAAAAGTTACTTATGCTTCACTGAACCTGGCAAACCGTGCCAATGATCATTTCATGATCGAGTTCAGTTATGATAACTGGATCGGTAAAACGGATTCCATGAATACTTCTGGTTTTTCCAGGGGCTTCTCCATGTATTTTATGTATGATTTTCCTTTTAAAAGTGACCCTCACTTCAGCGTGGGAGCAGGTCTTGGCATTAATGCCAGTAATATCTTCTTTGATAAAACAGAAGTCGGTGTGGCAAATCCCGGAAACGCAACTCTGGCTTTCACCAGCACGGCG
>JAHEFC010000312.1 GCA_024640385.1 Sphingobacteriales bacterium | reverse complement strand
CCCATTTCACAAAAAAATTATTATGAGATCTACAGCTTCTTTAATAATGTGCTGGAAGCTGGGCAGATCTCATGGAACGACGACATACCTACTCCTGCCCTTCCACTGCCAACAGAGGAACAGGACAAAGTGATCAATAACCTGAGAAAGAAAATCGAACTGCAGGAGCAAAAAACCGAGGAAATAAAAAACGGTGCGAAACAAAGGGCATCTGCATGGATCAATACCAATGAATACCTCAGCCTGGCCAATGAGATCATCCCATCGAATGGATTAAAAGCAATGTATCAGTTTGAAGATGACCTGGCCAGTAAACTGGACAGTTCGCAAAAAGGTGAGATGAAGCACGATGCGGGTGCAAAAGGCGACCTGCCTGTATTCACACCCGGCAGAAATGGGAAAGTGCTTGCACTGAATGGTGATGTTTACCTTGACCTGAACAAAACTGGTGTATTCAGAAAATCAGAACCGTTCACCATCGGCCTATGGGCATGGATACCGAAATCAATGAAGGATGGTGTACTCTTTCATAAAAGCGAAGCAGAACGCTTATACAATTTCAAAGGCTTCAATGTTTCGCTGAAGAATAACAGGTTTGAGATCACCATGGCCCATACTGCACCGTCCAATGCGATCATCAGAACATCAGACTCAGAAGTACCGCGGGAGAAATGGATCCAGCTTACACTGGCATACGACGGATCTTCAAAAGCAAACGGTTTTTCCCTTTATGTAGACGGAGTGAAAATACCCATGAATAATATCAAAGACAAATTGTATAAAGACATCATCTTTTATCGCGACCAGGAGCCCGGGCTGCAGATTGGCGGCTGGTGGCGTGGAACAGGGTTTAAAGGCGGTAAGGTGGATGATATTGTAGTGTACGATCGATTGCTGACGAATTTCGAGATCAATATTCTTGCAGATAAAAATAAATGGTCATCCATTGCAGCAAAGCCATCGGCTCAACTTTCTGACAAAGAGAAAGAGATCCTCACCGATTATTATATCAACGCGATTGATCAGGGAGTTCAGGCGGAAATGGCGGCACTCAAGAAAGTTCGTACGGAGCTTTCAGATTCAATGCGTAACGTGAAAGAGATCATGGTGATGGAAGAAATGCCAGTGCCAAAGAAAACAACACTCCTGGTGCGCGGACAGTATAATCTTCCCGGCGAACAGGTTTTTCCAAATACACCCGCTGATATCCTTTCATATTCTTCTCAATACCCCAAAAACAGGCTGGGACTGGCGATGTGGCTGACTGACCAAAACCATCCCTTAACATCACGTGTTGCAGTCAACAGGTTATGGCAGCAATTCTTTGGCATGGGACTGGTAAAAACCAGCGAGGATTTTGGTAACCAGGGCGCACTACCCAGTCATCCTCAACTACTCGATTGGCTTGCGGTGACATTCAGGGAGTCAGGATGGGATATGAAGAAAATGATCAGGCTGATCGTGCTGTCCGACACGTATCGGCAGGATTCATATGCATCGTCATCCATGAGAGAGACGGATCCTGAAAACCGGTTACTCGCGCGGGGACCTTCAGCCAGGCTTACTGCTGAGATGATCCGCGACAATGCCTTAGCCGCCAGTGGCATCATCAATACAAAGATCGGTGGTGAAAGTATGAAGCCCTATCAGCCCGCCGGTTTATGGGAGATCAACAGTGCATCGTATAAGGCAGACAGCACCGATGCCATGTACAGGAGAAGTCTTTACATTATTGCAAAACGAACGGTTCCCAATCCCACGCTTGGAACCTTTGATGCATCGGAAAGAAGTTCCTGTCTTTCCCGCCGTCAAAAAACAAATACACCTTTACAGGCACTTGTCACACTCAATGATCCAACCTTTATTGAGGCAGCCAAAGTACTGGGTGAACAAATGAGCAAAGACGCCAATAATGAAACTGCCATTATTAATGCATACAGAAAACTGACTGCAAGGAAACCATCGGCCAGGGAAATGGAGATATTATTGTCATTGCAAAAACTCGAACTGGAAAAATTCAGGGCAGATCCATCCAAAACCAAGGGCTGGCTTGATGCCGGTATTTATAAAGTGGATACAAAGATCGAGGGGGCACTGATTGCAGCAAACACTGTTGTTGCCAGCACTATTATGAATTCAGACGCTACGATCACTAAACGTTAAACATGGCACATCACGATAAAGAGAAAAGACTGAATGCGCAAGACCTTACAGGGTTGTACCAGCAGATGGACAGGAGGAATTTCCTGAACAGGTCTGCCATGGGACTTGGGGCTGTTGCGCTTCAACAGCTTTTCTCACCATTCAGCGCCAGGGGAGCATCGCTTGAAGAACAGATCATGTCTGCGCTTCCGGGTATTGCACCCAAGGCCAAGAAAGTAGTATTCCTGTTCATGGCAGGAGGTCCTTCACAATTTGAAACTTTCGATTATAAACCCAAACTCAAGAATCTTTACGGCAGTGAGTTGCCCGACTCTATCCGAAAAGGCCAGAGGCTTACGGGAATGAGTGCCAACCAATCTTCCCTGCCAGTAGTTCCATCCAATTATGAATTTGCACAATATGGCGAGAGCAGAACCTGGGTGAGCGAACTCTTACCATATACTGCACAGGTGGTAGATGAACTCTGTTTTATACGGTCGATGTATACAGAGCAGATCAACCATGACCCTGCGATAACATTTTTCCAAACGGGCCACCAGTTACCGGGGCGGCCATCGATTGGATCATGGATAAGCTATGGACTGGGTTCAGAGAATAAAAACCTTCCGGCATTCATTGTACTGATCTCCAAAAACGCTTCTAAAGATCAGCCCCTTTATGCGAGATTATGGGGCAATGGATTTCTACCTTCTGAGCACCAGGGAGTACAATTCAGATCAGGCAAAGATCCGGTACTGTTTTTAAAAGATCCTGAAGGATATGATGGCAACGACAGGAAAGAGATGCTGGATCATTTACGCAAATTGAATGAAGTGCAGAATGAACCCTGGGGAGATCCCGAAGTGAATGCTAGAATTTCGCAGTATGAAATGGCATTCAGAATGCAGACTTCGGTGCCTGAGATCATGGATACATCTACAGAGCCAAATGAAGTATTTGAATTATACGGACCTGACAGCAGGGACAGCGGAACCTATGCCGCCAACTGCTTGCTGGCCCGTAAACTATTAGAGAAAGATGTCAGGTTTGTACAACTCTATCACCAGGGCTGGGACCATCATGGCTCTTTGCCACCCAATATGGAACATCAGTGCAAGCAGATCGACAGGCCAACAGCTGCACTGATCACTGACCTGAAACGAAGAGGCATGCTTGATGATACCCTTGTCATATGGGGTGGTGAATTTGGGAGAACAGTGTACTCACAGGGTAAGATCTCAAAAAATGATTACGGCCGAGATCACCATCCAAGATGCTTCACCATGTGGATGGCGGGAGCCGGTGTGAAGAAAGGTTTCAACTATGGGATGACAGACGACTTCAGCTATAACATAGTAAAAGATCCTGTCCATATACACGATTTCCAGGCAACCCTGTTACACCTGATGGGAATAGACCATGAGCAGCTTACATTCAAATTCCAGGGGAGGCGGTTTCGGCTTACCGATGTACATGGCAATGTTGTAAAAAACATCCTGGCCTGATCAATGATTCACCAGGAAATGCAGTACCCTGCAGGCATGGCCTTTGCTTTTCTCATTTTTATTGGGCGACATGCGGACCACTACCGTATGCTTTCTGTTTTTCAGTTCATCATCCAGCATCACATACCAGGGAAGATGAAGAAATGAACTCCACTGCGTGAACAGATCCCTTGACCTGAATGGGCCGCCATCAATACTATATTCAACAATCCCTGCATCGGGACCTGAAACAACGCATAAGCCTATTGCTGTGCCGGTGAAATCAAAACTGAATGCTGAACCAGGTTTTTCTGCGATCAATGCGGGTATATTCACATATTGCTTCCTCGTTTCCAGGCCATCGCCCGGTGTCCAATTCTCCACAAGGCTCCAGCCCTTGATCAGCTTTGCTTTATTGACCTCTACATATTCACCGAAACTATAACTGAACTTATCCAACTTGGCGGGCATCGGCCTGATCAGGCCTTTAGTAAGCGTATCAGATCCGGAATAGGCATCGGCAAGGAAGGTTTTGATCGACCGTACATAGACCTCATGACCAAAAACAGAGGGATGAAGATCTTTAAAATCATCTTTCCAATTGAACTCACCTGCATTAATGCGGTCCCTTACCTCTTTTGCAAGGTTGATCGTATTTACCCTATAATGATCTGCCACTTTCTCATGATTAGCGATCACCACCGGAGTAACTCCTTTGTCATAGTCCGCTATCTTGGATGGATCGACAAAATGCATCACCACAATATCCATATTGGGATTGCTCTCCAGCGCATGCCTGATAATGCCTTCCATTCCCCTGACCTGGGCAATATCATTAAAACCATTCGTATCATCATTTACTGCAGCTTCTTCAAAGAACAGATCGATCTTTCCTTTAGACAGTACCTCCGCGGCAAGACGAAAAGCACCAGGAGTACTTCCTGTTGAACTTATGCCTGCATTGATGAATTCAAATTCCGTGTCAGGAAATCTTTCTCTGAGGTATTTACAAACTTTCTCCCGCCATGCGCCATGCTCTGTAATGGAGCCGCCCATGAATGCCACTGTTCCTTTTTTCTCCACTGTGAATTTCAAATAACTATTTCCCAGGCCGGATCTGATCATATGATATTTCGCAGGATCAATTATCTGCTTAACAGGAAATGAGTTCTGGTAAATAAAATCGGCGATCCGCTCAGGGTGCTCGATCGGATAATGATGCCCCTCCAGCTTCTGTTCCCCGCGGGTCATGGGATATACGGTTGCTATCCCCCCTGCTTTAATGTAATTATTGATCAGCTTATAGGTATTCTCCTCATTCGGCACGATCCTGTCGTACAAGCCAATAGCGTGAAACACAGGAACCTTGCAGGACGCCAGTCCCCCAAGATCATTCATTGGATTATCTTCATAGGCCAATGCCTGTTCTTCCGTGAATCCGTAACTTTTCAATAGTGCGGCCCAATCAGATGGAGAACCTTTTCCCGAACCTTTACCA
>JAHEFC010000585.1 GCA_024640385.1 Sphingobacteriales bacterium | reverse complement strand
GTAGAAATAGAGGGTGTAAAAAAATTACAGTCTTCATGTACAACTAAAGTTGCACCCAATATGGTGATCCATACGCAAACTGAAAGGCTTAATCGTTACCGGCGGATCACTACCGAATTATTTTTTGCAGAAAGAAATCATATCTGCGCAGTTTGTGTTGCAAACGGGAATTGCGAATTACAGGAGTTGGGATATAAAGTAGGTATGGACCATATCAGGTATCCATACCTATTTCCTAACTGTGAGGTGGACACATCCCATGCTTACCTGGTGATGGATCATAACAGGTGCATCATGTGTACCAGGTGTGTACGGGTTTGTGGGGAGGTGGAGGGTGCATATAACTGGGATGTTATGAACCGCGGTGTGAATGTGAGGATCATTTCAGATTTCAATACGCCCTGGGGAGAATCGGTGACCTGCACCTCCTGCGGCAAATGCATGCATGCCTGCCCTACAGGAGCCATCTGGTCAAAGGCTGCCACCTCAGGGGATATGGTCAAACACCCAGAAATGATCGGGGAACTGGTGGCTAAAAGGAAGATGAATTTATAATCTACATCCTACCTCCAAGGTCCCTACCTCCAAGGTAAGGACCTTGGAGGTAGGGACCTTGGAGGTAGGATGTAGAAAAAAACATAAAAATGGTGAGGAAAAAACTGGCAACGGTATGGTTAGGCGGCTGTTCAGGATGCCATATGTCGCTGCTGGACATCGATGAGCGGATTCTGGAGCTGGCCAGGCTTGCGGACATAGTCAAATGTCCGGTAGTAGATGGCAAGGAGCTGCCCGAAGTAGATCTGACCCTGGTAGAAGGTTCAGTCACCAGCGATGAACACTTGCGTGAATTGAAGCATATTCGCAAACAGTCCAGACTGTTGGTGGCCTTGGGTGATTGTGCCGTGATGACCAATATCACCGGCATGAGAAATTATTTTGCATTGAAAGATGTATTCAATACTGCCTATGTAGATGCGCCGAGTAATGACCGGCTAGGAGAAGTGCCCAACGATCCGCAGCTGCTGAAACTCCACGATAAAGTTTTCCCGCTGCAGGAAGTGGTGAAAGTGGATTTCACCATCAGGGGATGCCCTCCCGATGCGGATACTATTTTTTACGTTTTGAATGAGTTTCTGAACGATCGTATGCCGGATCTGGCAGCGGTTAATAAGCTGAAATATGGATAGTCAAGTTAAAAAACAGATACTGATTTCACCCGTCACACGGATCGAAGGCCATGCCAAGATCACCATTCAACTGGACGAAAAAGGCAAGGTCGCCGATGCACGTTTCCACGTCAATGAATTCCGGGGTTTTGAGAAATTTTGCGAGGGCAGAATGTATACAGAAATGCCGGTGATCACACCAAGGATCTGCGGCATTTGTCCCGTAAGCCATACGGTGTCCAGTGTCAAGGCTTGTGAGATGATCGAAGGCATAGAACCTACTGTAACCGGGGACCTTTTACGCAGGTTGATCCACCTGGGACAGAATATCTCTTCCCATGCCCTCTCGTTTTTTCATTTGTCCGCACCTGATTTTCTTCTGGGATACGATAGCGATCCTTCAAAACGTAATATTCTCGGCATAGCTGAAAAATATCCTGACGTTGCAGTACGCGGAATCCGTTTACGCAAATTCGGCCAGGAGATCAGCGAACGCATTACGGGCAAGAAGATCCATACTTCCGGGATAGTGCCCGGAGGCATGACCTTCCCGCTTACTACAGACAACAGGAAGGCCCTGTTGGACTGGATGCCTGAAGTGTTGCAATCCGCCAGACTGGGACTGGACATCCTCCGGAAATTCCATGATGAACAGGCCGACATGATCACTTCTTTCGCAACATCACCAACGCATTACCTGGGTACGGTAGGGCCCGATGGCGCACATGAATTATACAAAGGTAAATTGAGGTGGGTGGCTGATAATGGAGAGATATTGCAGGACCAGGTGGATCCTGAAAGATACCTGGAGTTCATTGCGGAACGTTCAGTGAGCTG
>JAHEFC010000584.1 GCA_024640385.1 Sphingobacteriales bacterium | reverse complement strand
TTCGACCAGGGAAAGGGAGCCAAACTGAAAGCAGGTGATATCGTAAAATTCAATTATCGTATCTCCTATAACGATTCAGTGATCAACGAATCGTACAATCTGATCCCCGGATATGATATGGTGGACAGTGTGGGCAGGCCTCATGATTTTTCTGAGATCCTGACCATGATGAAAGTGGGTGACAGTGCTGTGACTATCCAGTACTATGATTCACTGGCTAAAGGCAACCCCATGAACATGCCTCCTTATATGAAGAAAGGCGGCAAGATAAAAACCACCCTCAAGGTGTTTGGCGTATTCACTTCGCGTGACAGTGTAATGGCTGATTATGAAGCCGAGATCCAGAAATACCGCAACAAGGAAATGTCTGTGATCGAGACTTACCTGAAGAACAAAAATATCAAGGCCGACAAACTGAAGAATGTTTATGTGGAAGTGACCGACAAAGGTGCCGGTGAGCCTGTGGTGGCTGGCAAAATGGTTTCCGTCAATTATTCCGGTTACAATTTCGAAGGAAAATATTTCGATTCCAATACTGACAGCACCAAACAACTCCAGAAACATCCCATGGAGCCTTTCTCATTTGTAGTAGGCCAGGGCGGTTCTATTGCCGGGATGATGGAAGGTGTTACTGCTTTCAATAAAGGTGGCAAGGGAAGACTGTTCATTCCGTCTTCCATGGCTTATGGACCCCAGGGTTCACCTCCTGCCATAAAACCTAACGAGAACCTGATCTTCGACATTGAGATCGTTGATGTTAAAGACGCACCGCAGCAGCAGATGATGATGCCGCCGCAGGGAAACTAAATTTAGAGAGTCAGAGAGGAAGAGAGTAAAAGAGAAAAAGTTTAAGCCGTTGTTTGTTAACTCAAACAGCGGCTTTGTTTTAATATTCTTTCTCTCTGCCGTTCTGACTCTCTTCCTCTCTAATCAAGAAGTCGCCCCACAAGACTGATGGCTTCAACTGCTTCTTTCACGTCATGGACCCGTAAAATGCTTGCACCTTTGAGCAAAGCGATCGTATTCAATACCGTAGTGCCATTCAACGCATGATCGGCATCGGTCCCCAAAGTTTTATACACGGTAGACTTCCGGGATAAACCTACCAGTATGGGAAGATCCAGGATACGAAGAAGATCCATCTCCCGCAGCAACTGAAAATTATGATCGATGGTTTTGGCGAATCCAAAACCCGGATCTATAATGATATCTTTTATACCCGCCTTACGGCAGGCATCGATCTTTGCAATAAAATAATCCATCACCTCGCGGGTCAGGTCGGTATAATCAGCCAGCTCCTGCATGGTGGCGGGATCACCCTTCATGTGCATAATGATATAAGGAACGTCAAGCCCTGCCACCGTCTGTATCATCAATGGGTCCAGCTCCCCGGCACTGATATCATTGACCATACTGGCACCTGATTCAACAGCGGCTGCAGCCACCCGGTGATGGTATGTATCAATGGAAATGAAAACTTCCGGATAGGCATTTTTTATGGCCTGTACAACAGGGATCACGCGTTCCTTTTCTTCATCAGCATCAATGCGCTGGCTCCCGGGCCTGGTGCTCTGGCCACCAATATCCAGGATAGCGGCTCCATCGGTCAGCATCTGCCCAGCCCTGGCCACATATTCCTCCACGCCTGATGCCATACTGCCACTGAAAAATGAATCCGGCGTAACATTCAAAATGCCCATTACCAGTGGTTTATCCACAGTCAGTATCCGCCCCCGGCAATTCAATGTGTCAATTGGCCGCTTTAAACTATTTTTGACCTTATCCATATGCTCATGCAAAATACGATAAACACAGATTGGCAATACGATCAGGTCATAAAGGCCTGTAAGGATATATTCATCAAGAAGACCCGTGATTATGGCACCTCGTGGAGGGTGTTGAGACTGATCTCGGTCACAGACCAGATCTTCATCAAAGCCCAGCGGATCAGGACCATCCAGGAAAAACAGGCCCAGAAAGTGGGAGATGATATAGGGTCGGAATTCAAGGGCATTATC
>JAHEFC010000311.1:4033-5179 GCA_024640385.1 Sphingobacteriales bacterium | reverse complement strand
CGGCTATCCGATAGTGGCCATTATACGTTTTACCATACCATTTGGTACGTAACAGTTCCGGGGCTGTGTAGTCCACGTAGGTAGCAACATCAAGCTTCAGTTTACCACTTTCTGCAAAACTGGCAATGGCATTATGCTGGGCAGCCATCGCCCTTCCCTCCTGGACTGAGGTATGCCCAAAACTTGCCGCCATTTCCTGGCCCTTTTCGAGATAATAATCGGCAATTTCTTTTGAACCTGGACTGATGGCCTTCATCATGACAGGAATTGCAGCAAGTTCCTCCAGTATACCATTAGGCGTTTTCCCATCTTTCTCCCTTCGTATCAACCCTCCTTCCGGATTCTTACTTGACCCGGAGATTCCGGATAGTTCTAGTCCCTTGGTATTCATCACACAGAAATGCCCGGAGATATGAACAGCCACAACCGGCGTATCCCAAGCCACCTGGTCAAGCTCCTGCCTTGTAGGAAATCTGTTCTCTTTCAACACTGCATCATCAAAGCCCATACCTGCGATCCAGCCATTTGTTTTATTGAGGTCTGCAGTAGCTGTCCACTTCTTCATAGTTGAGATCAGGCTAGGGATATCATTGCAATCACCATCAGGACTGGCCAGTAAATTAGCGGTCACTGCTTGTGCTCCAAATCCGAAAAAATGGGCATGGCCGTCAAAGAAACCAGGAACCAGTGTTTGTCCTTTCAGGTCTACCATCTGGTGATCATCACCGGCTTGTTTCATTGCTTCATCCTTTGAACCCACGAAGAGGATCTTGCCATCTTTCACTACCACTGCTTCCGCATATTGGGCGGAATCGCCTTCCATGGTGATGATATCACCGCCATAATACATGACTGCCGATTTTTCTGCACTGCCTGCGTCTGAAGTAAGATCAGCGGATTTCTTTTCACCACCCTGGCAGGCTACCAGGAGGATAAGTACAAACAGGGAAATAAGTCTTCTCATGAGATGGCTTTATTTGGCGGGAAAAATATTAAAACTGTCTCGAAATTAACTGGTAGCTGGAATAAAAACTGTCCTGATTCACGAATTGGAACAAGTTACCAGCTTAAAACGATCTGTGATGTATTCAGAACGCGTAGCCTCCGTGTACTGTTTAAACGCCCTGATGAAAGTGGTCCTGCTTT
>JAHEFC010000311.1:897-4023 GCA_024640385.1 Sphingobacteriales bacterium | reverse complement strand
CAGGCAATGTTCGATCCTGTATTTATTCAGGTAGCCGAAAAAATTGACTCCTTTAGTTCGGTTCACATAAAAGGAGATCTTACAAACAGGTAGCCCTGTTTCCTGGGAAAGATCGATCAGTTTGTACCTTGGCCGTAAATAGGCTTTGGAACTCTCAATATGCTGCTCCAACACCCTGCCTACCTCATTCAACTGTTCATTACTGAGCAATTCCGGGGATGTTTCGTACTCCTCGTCAGGCTCTTCTATCGGCACATCCGGTGATTCCGGCCTAGCAGCTGTTCTTGAGAAATACTGACTGGTACCGTAAAGCACCCGGGGCTCACATACCAGGAAATAAGTTTGTACCACAGAAACCAGCAGCGGACCCAAATTGGGAAAAGCGGCAGCAGTGGTTTTTTCTCCATATCACTAAAGCGATCATGGGAAATAGAAAGAAAACAAACTGGGATCCGATCAGCACTTTCATCCATGTGATCAAAACAGGATTGTAGAAAACCACTGGATGCCCGGCTTTTTGATGGCCCCCCGTACCAGGATCGTTTGCGCTACACAATAGACCACTACCTGCAGGTTCCTGATGATGGTATGGCCGAACTCCGGCATGAACCAACCTTCATTAGCACTTAGCCGGAGTTGGACATCATTCAGTGAACCTATGATGGCAAGTTTCTCCTCGCCACTCTTCAGAAAAAAGGGCAGGTAGTCTATACAGTAGACCAACGCCGGCGCCAGATGCAAAAGATCACTGTACCTCAGGTTTCGGGGCTTCGTATTCAGCAGTACGTAGAAATACGAGAAAGGCATCATCAGGAGGGATACAAATATGGCTGTTCTGGCCAGGTGAGATGCCATTTCGAGGTAGCCAATTACTACAAGCCGGTACCAGTGCCGAGGCCCAATCCGGTTCCAAATCCAAAAGGCATTGTACTTAACTTATTGAATGACAGCACTGATGGCCAGGCCCTATTGGCCGGATACAATAAAGTTGAAGTTTCTGCGTAATATATGTACCTCTCGAAAAGGTTTTTACATACACTTTGAAACCCCCACTCTATTCCTGGACGTGGGGCTTTTTTTTAACTCCATGGAAATCAAGATCCAGGCATTTAATAAAACAATTCAAGATTCAGCATAAACACCGATCCATTCGCACCCACAACGGTAGGATAAGAAAGATAGCCGACGGGCGAATTCTTCACATTGATATATTCACCATTAACACGAAATGCTTTTGTTTTGAATGGGAACCAGTTCAATCCCAAAGTGAATTCTGTAGGATCACCATATTGACCATTGATCCATGAATAGGTGCCGTAGCCCTGTAATTTTCTATCTACGATCATACCCGAAGCCTGCAATGAAAATCCATTATCATTGAGTTTTTCAACAGGTATGCTTCCGGTACCTTTCAGATCTGTTACCCATCGGACGAAATAATCAGCATCAAACGAAAACCCCCTGTATTTAATACCTCCATTAAAAGAACTCATATGATATTTCGCATCAGTCACATTGGACCCATTGTTGAATGCATTAAGGCTAAAAAGTCCCGTGCCATCTGATAACCTGATCTGCGAATTCTCAGGGGCTTCGGAACCGGGCTGAGATTGCCGGTTTTCACTGCTTGAAGTAAACGAGGCACCCAGGGTAGTTGCAGGTTTCTCATGTTTCTCATAGTCACCGTATGGTTCCATGCGGCCATAACCGTTAGTGGTCCACCACAATGCTGTACTCCAGCTGTCAAACTTTTTGTCCAACTGACCGGCATCTATGCCCAGCTGGCTGAGATTGTTCCCGAGCATTGTTTTGTAGAACAAACCATCTGAGAGCTCACCTTGCAACCAGAGCCCGGTTGTAAAAGAACCCCTGAAAAATTCTTCGGCAAGAGTCCTTGTGTCTTGCCTTAACCACGCAGGAAAATTTCCTATCACGGACCTGTTGGTTGGCAACCCGCCAATGCCAACACCGAGGTCAAGGTATTTATTGAACTGGTATTGAAGGTTTCCTGCAACTACTACCTGCGCAGCCTGCCCCTGGCTTGTATTAGAAGTCCACACATAAAACAGGTACCTGAATTTAGGATCGAACAACCAACCCTTGAAATAAAGCATCACTTTCTGGAACTGGATATCATTTCTTTTTTTTATCACAGATGTTCGGCCAAAATAATCGGTGTACGTGTCGTCCAAACCACTTTGATTTAAATACCTGACTGAAGCATATGCTGAAAAAACCAAAGACCCTTCCTTTCTTTCTACAATTGAAAAACCTCTTCCCGGTTGATGGCCGTGCACGGCACGCACCGAGTCTTCTTTAGTGAATAACGGATCACTGGGGATCTGGGCTTTTACATATTGCATGAAGTTGATCGATGCAAACAACAACAGGGTTAACCTTTTCATTGCAAGTATTTAGTTTAGTAAATTTCAATGATAATAATTGAAAGCAGCAAAGAACAGTTCACCGGACTGTTATATGACACAAAAAAGCCGGGGCAGGATCCCAGCCATGGATTATAAGCTAAAGACTTTAGTTCCGATAACAACTATTGTCTTTTGAATATCGATTTGCCTTCTTTTATGGTCTCAACCACTTTAATATCCTTGATATCATTCGGCGCCACTTTCAGTGGATTCTTATCGAGGATCACCAGGTCCGATTTTTTCCCGGCTTTCAGGCTTCCCTTGGAATCTGCCTCGTCATACTGGGCAGCTACATTTATTGTCATTGCCTGTAATCCTTCATACGGCGTTATCCTTTGACCGGGGCCCACTTCAGCACCTCCCCGGGAGATACGGTTTACTGCACTCCATAGCATCATCATCTGATCCAGCGGAGCCACTACAAAATCTGTATGATTGGTAGGCTTCATACCGGCATCAATGGCATCGCGCATAGGGCTTATATACTGGGCCTGCTCTTTCCCCCTGTTTTTCAAATGGGCTTCATAGAAATAATAGGTATGCAGGGTGTAGAATGATGGCCTTACATTATACTTTACAAATTTCTCCATTTGATCTTTCCGCATGAACTGTGAATGTATGGTAGTCACATTCCATGGCTTGTTGTAATCGCCTGCCCTTGCAAACTCATAGGCTTTCAGAAATGCATCTATGGAAGCAT
>JAHEFC010000311.1:0-887 GCA_024640385.1 Sphingobacteriales bacterium | reverse complement strand
ACAACGGCACATTCATGTCGTACACCTTTTTCACCATCTGGTTCACCATATCCTGAGGAAAAGTCATTTCACCTTTCCAGTTCTTTTCGCCTCCCGGCCCGCCCGTTAAATAAGGTGTTGAGAAATATGCTGTTTTGCCCTGCGGTGAACCATCAATAGTGATCTTTACCCCGCCGATCTTGAATCCCTTATTGTACTTACCCCAGCCAGTTACAGGAAACTCCTTAAGGATGTTCTCCAGATCTGTGATAAAAGGATAAGCCACCACATCTATTACGTTAGCGCCGGCCTCGGAGGCACGTTTGATGGTTTGCAATTGTGCAAGATGGGTAGCACCTTCATGCGCCGTAGTCACCCCGGCCTCTGCATATAACATTTGTCCTGCTTTGGTCCAGGCGATCTCCTGCTCTGGCGTCATGGGTGAAGATTTTTCCACCACGGGCAAGAACGCGGTTTCCATGATCAAACCATAAGGCTCGTTGGATCCCTGCTTTCTTACTATCACACCACCGGGCGGGGTTTTTGTTTCTGCACTATAACCGTATTTCTTCATGGCCAGCGAATTCAGCACAGTGCCATGCATGGATACATGGTCAACCCGCACGGGATTATCCGGGAATGCTTTGTCCAGATCGTCGCGATTCAACAAACGGCCTCCAGGCATAACATTATCATCGTACCCATACCCTATGATCTCTTCACCTTTCGGGATCTTTCTTTCTTCCGCAAACTTTTTCAATTCTGCAATGATGCTCTCCACGTCTTTCCCCGGACCAGAAGGTGGCGCATACAACTTGCACTGATTGGCAACCAATAATGAATTAATATAATGGCTGTGGGCGTCAAGGAAACCGGGTAAAAGGGTTTTACCCTGCAGATCCACCATT
>JAHEFC010000310.1 GCA_024640385.1 Sphingobacteriales bacterium | reverse complement strand
GGTTACAGGCTGCAGGTTGCAGGTCGCAGGTTGCATTTAGTTTTTCTGCAACCTGCAACCTGTAACCTGCAACCTGCGTATTAGAACTTCAAACCAAAAGTCAACATCAGGTTCCCTGCTGATCCTGCCATATTCACAGGGGCAAAATAATTATCGTTCAGCCTGTAAGGATAGAACCCTTCTTTCACGATCTGGTGTACATAGGTGAGATCGATGAACTTGCCTTTATTCCGGTAGCCAAGACCACCGCTGATATTCATCCTGGTTCCATCAACATCAGGATCATTATAAGGATTGCTGAAATATCCGAAACCGGCACGCACCATGATCGTATTGAATTTGAGTTCTCCGCCCACACGCACATTAATGCAATTTTTGAATTCGTTGCTGATCACATTATTCAGGTCGCTGAAATAACTGCCTGAAGCCCCGTTCTGGTCGGCGAAATTTCCACCTCCATAATCCAGGTATTCAATATCGGCACTGATGAAACCACGCTGCTGGGTAACGTCTTTTACTTCCCGGATCACATAGGCTATACCCCCCATGAATTTCCATGGGCTGGTGAAGGTATAGGCAAACTGCCCATACTGGCCGAGAAGGTCTTCCGAACTCTGCTTCAATGTACCAGGACCTGCATAGCCTTCAAGATCCGTTGTCACTGTGGTATTATAAACATCTTCCAGGTCGTAAAATGTAGGGGTGTGGATTCCCAGGCCTAATCGAAGTTGTTCTATAGGCTTATAGATCATACCTACTTTAAGATTCAGGCCTGCGCCCTTGGTTTGCAGGTAGTCTTGCGCAGTGAAATAGTTGAAGTTGTTGGTGCCGCTGGATGTATTGTCAGATTCCTTGAAAGTCTGGTTCCTTTCGTAGTTGACAAACTGCCAGGAGAATGAACCACCGATATAGAATTTGTCGCCCAGGTTGCCTGCAGCAGCAAAATTCAGGTCTGTTATACCGCCCTTGGTTTCGATCACCTGTTCCTGGTTCACACCCGTTTGAGGAGTTGCCATGGTATAATATCCGGTTGCATCACCGTTGGCGTCCAGCTCAGGTTCCACGAGGTAGGTGTTGATGGCCAGGCTTGGGCCAAAAGGGTAATCCTGGGCCGCTTTGTTGGGATCGGTCACATTGTTATTGATCAGTTCTTCCAGGTATTTTTCAGAGTAAGACGACTTATCATTCAATCCATTATAAGTGACTTTATTATTGAAATTGGCCAGTTTATTCACGGCAACGCCGAAGGTCCAGTTTTTCCAGTTGCTTCGGCCTGAACTGGGGGTGGCTATGATAAAGCCGGAAGTTCCAAAGTTAAAAGCGCTTTTATCTTCTTTATCGCTGGTGCCGAGATAGTTTGATTTGTTGTTGTAAAATGTATATCCCGGGCTTAAAACCAGTTCATTTGTTTTGAAAAGCGCCAGTCCGGCCGGATTCCCGTAGGCTGAACTAAGGTCGCCACCGAGGCCTGTCAGGGCACCCCCGATGGCCATGCTCCTGGCCGTTCCCACAGGCGTGGTAAATCGTGAATATCTTAATGCATCCTGGGGATCCTGCGCAACGCTATATAGGGAAAGAAAAACAAATCCTGAAAGTAAAATTCTTTTCATCATGAGCTATAAGATAAAGTGAAGCAGGCATATAAAAAAGCTGATGCGTTATTGACACATCAGCTTTCAATAGTTTCTCTCATATTATCCGCCACCGCGTGGGAATGATCTCACCGGCGCGCTTCCACCACTGCTGCCTCCACTGCTGCGGCTACCGCCACTGCTGCTTCCACTGCTTCCGCTGCTGCGTGTAGAGTTGCTGCTGTTATTGAAGGAGCGTGAAGGATTGCTGTACGAATCCGTGCCATATGACCTGGTTGATCCACCGGTTGCAGGCGTATAATAAGTTCCGCCACCGCTACGGTTGCTGAAGGTCCTTGTGCCCGAAATATTATAAGTTCTTACACCGGTTTTAGGATCGGTAGAGTAAGATCTTGGGTAGTAGGTACTCATGCTACCACTGCTTCTTGGGGCATAAGCCTTTGGATTGGTCACTACAACTACGGGAGTTCCATAATAGCCGGGATAACAGAATGGATTATACCATGCACTGTAGTATGGATTGTATCCTCCGTAAAATCCCACACTGAAATTCCAATAACTTCCGCCACCATAAGGGTAAACGGGGCGCATGTAATTATAATAATACGGGTTATTCCATGCAGAATTGTTCCAATACATGAAATCCTCATCAAAAGTGGACCAACGAGCCCTGTTGGCTGACTTCATTTTGAGGTAATGGTCACTGAAATTCTCTTCCTCGTAACGACGGTTGTCATTATTTTGTGTTTCTACAAGTGCAGGAACTTCACGTCCGGGAGAATAATATACGTCATCAGGTGTTTGACCCGATTTATACATTGTAGTGCAACTACCCAGCAGAATAACCAGAACAAAAAGGAGTAAAATTCTTTGTCTCATGGCAACGGGGTTTACTAATTTGAATATGAAGTTACTACATTTGCGCCGTTCAGGTTGTTAAAATTGCCTCACCTAGAGGCCGGAATTAGTTAAAAAAAATAAAATAATGAGTAAGGAAATCACCTCCAGGGAACAGGATTATTCACAGTGGTATAACGACCTGGTACTCAAAGGAGGACTGGCAGATTATTCTGCCGTCAGGGGATGTATGGTGATCAAGCCCTATGGATATGCTTTATGGGAAAACATGAGGGATCAGCTGGACCGGATGTTCAAAGATACAGGTCATGTGAATGCTTATTTTCCGTTGTTTGTTCCACGTAGTTTCCTGGAGAAAGAGGAGGGGCATGCCGAAGGCTTTGCCAAAGAATGTGCTGTAGTCACCCATTACCGTTTAAAAAACGACCCGGATAATAAAGGCAAGTTGATGGTTGATCCTGATTCAAAACTGGAAGAGGAACTGGTGATCAGGCCTACCAGTGAAGCGATCATATGGAATGCATATCGCGACTGGATCAATTCTTATCGCGACCTGCCGTTACTGATCAATCAATGGGCCAATGTAGTGAGATGGGAGATGAGAACCCGATTGTTTTTGCGTACTGCCGAATTTTTGTGGCAGGAAGGGCATACTGCCCATGCAACGGCGGAAGAGGCCGTTGAAGAAACGGTGAAGATGCTGAATGTTTATGCGGAGTTCGTTGAAAATTATATGGCCGTGCCTGTGATCAAAGGGGTGAAAACACCTAATGAAAGGTTTGCCGGTGCGCTCGATACCTATTGTATTGAAGCACTTATGCAGGATGGAAAAGCACTTCAGGCAGGCACCTCGCATTTCCTGGGCCAGAACTTTGCCAAAGCCTTTGACGTTAAGTACCTGAATAAGGATAACAAGCAGGAGTATGTATGGGCAACATCATGGGGCGTTTCTACCCGCCTGATTGGTGCGCTGATCATGGCTCATAGCGACGACCAGGGATTGGTTATGCCTCCCAAACTTGCCCCCGTGCAGGTTGTGATTGTTCCGATCTATAAAGGACAGGATCAGAAAATGCTGATCGACAGCAAAGTATTGGGTATTGTGGACGAATTGAAAAAAGCAGGCATCAGGGTAAAATATGACGATTCTGACAATGCAAGGCCAGGCTGGAAGTTCGCAGAACACGAATTGAAAGGTGTTCCTGTACGGCTGGCGATAGGAGCCAGGGACCTGGAACAAAATGTGATCGAAGTTGCACGGCGGGACACCAAGGAAAAAGCAACTGTGAGCCTGGATGGTATCACTGGTCATGTAAAGCAGTTATTGGAAGATATCCAGACCAATCTTTTCGAGCGTGCCAAAGCTTACAGGGACACACATATCACACCGGTTGACAGCTGGGAAGAATTCAAAGAAGTACTTAATACAAAAGGGGGATTCGTTTCTGCACATTGGGACGGGTCTGGCGAAACCGAAGACAAGATCAAGGAAGAAACCAAAGCCACCATACGTTGCATACCACTTGATGCAGTTGAAGAAGAAGGGAAATGCATATTTACAGGAAAACCAAGTAAGCAGAGGGTGCTCTTTGCGCAGGCGTACTGATTAAATAGAGAGAGAGTGAGATAGGAAAATAGGGAGCATTCTAGTGGAAAATTCCCCAGGTATGCTCCCTATTTTTCTATCTCACTCTCTCTATCTTTTGATCAGATAATACACGCATGTAGTAACAAAGTCCCTGAAATAGGGGATCCCGGAGATCAGTGAAAACTGTTCTCGGGGTTTCAGGCCGAATTTATATTTGTAGATGGGATTTACCAGGTAAAGAGTTTTTAACGGTATGGTATAGCCGCTTTTTGTTGCTATCCGCTCAAAACGCTCTATCGAAATGCCTGTATCCTTGATCTCAAGCAATTCTTTGATCACAGGTTCATATTCTCCGGATATTTTGAGCACACCTTTATACAATGGTTTTGGCAGCAGGTGGAACCATGGCAGTACGGTCAGCAGTTTGTTTTTGCACACCTGTTGGTGCCCGCCATGCGGCATGTACCAGGGCGGGAAACCGAAGTATACATAACCACCGGGTTTCAGGAATTTTTTCAGGTATGGGATGAATTTTTCCTGGTCAGGAATATGTTCTATCACATCTTTCAGAATAATAAGGTCGAACAGGCCCGCAAACCGGTCCAGGGCTTTTTCTTCATATATATTCTGATTGACGATCTCAACCTGCCCTCTCCCGATGTATTCAGCGAGGAATCGCTCTGCATATTCCGACTTTTGCCGGTCCAGCTCAATTCCAGTGCATTTACATCCTCTCTGAAGAAAGGGGAGCAAAACGCCGCCATCTCCGCAGCCTATGTCAAGTACCCTGGTTTCTGCAGTGATCCTGAGTTCTTTTTCAATGAAAGGGATCACATAGTCACCTGCATTCTCAACTTGTTGCTGGAATCTTACCTGTTCGTCTTTATGCTGTATCAGCGTCATCTCCTGAAAAAGTTTCAAAAGTAAAAGTATATTTTTGACTTTTAATCAGATGCATGAAGGAATTGACGAAATGGCAGGAAGAATTTGCTGCCGGGAAAGTTTTACTCATTGATAAACCTCTTAACTGGACCTCCTTCGATGCGGTGAAAAAAGTCAGGATTCTTACCAAGATCAGCAAGGTAGGTCATGCAGGAACGCTGGATCCCCTTGCCACTGGTCTTTTGATCATTTGCACTGGT
>JAHEFC010000047.1 GCA_024640385.1 Sphingobacteriales bacterium | reverse complement strand
TGCTGAAGGAAGGGCAGGTCTGCAACTCAATATATTTTATCAGCTCAGGATTATGCAAATCCTGCTATAACCTGGATGGAAAAGAAATTAATACGGCCTTTTATTTTGAAAATGATTTTGCGACCAATATCAAGAGCTTAAGAACATCTTTACAGTCAGAATACAGTATAAAGGCATGCGAGAGAAGCAGGGTAATTGCATTAGATAAAACAAAACTTTTAGGGGCTTACAAACATTCCCACCAGATCGAAACATTTGGGAGAAAAGTATTGGAATTAATTATGGCCAAACAGGAAGAGCATTCGGACAGCTTTAAACTGCTGGCTCCCAAAGACAGGTTTGATGACTTGGTTTCAAAACATCCTGAACTCCTGCAAAGAGTCTCTTTAACCCAGATAGCGTCTTACCTGGGAATCAGCAGGGAAACACTAAGCAGATTTCGTGCTATAAAGTGAATTTTGTGATTTTTGACGCAGGTCAGTGATCCGCAGATTTTCCAATTTTGCCAGTATATTAAATTATATAGCAAATGGAAAATTCAATCTTAGTACAACAATTCATTGACCAGATCTGGAATAACCAGGAGTTTGAGAAGCTGGATAGTTTTCTGCATCCAGCCTTTAAAGATCACTCTTTATTACCAATGCTTTCGCCCGATAAGGAAGGGACCATCAAATGGATCATTAATACGGGCATTTCATTCGAGCACTATACCATCATTGAAGACCAGGTAACAGATGCTGACCAAAGCATGGTAAGGATCAAGATGAAATTAAAACATATTGGATCCTGGCGGGGCATAGAACCCACGGGCATTGAATTGTATACAATTGGTTACAGGCATTTCAAATTCAAAGACGGGAAAATTATTGAACACTGGGCGCTGATTGACGGCGAGATCATTGAGAATCAACTGAAAGAAGCATCCCAGGGTTGTAAGATTGAGATATAGGAGGCTCAATCCCAAAAAAATAATTAGAAAAATATGAAGAGAAAGATTATAAACTCAGTTATTAAAGACACAGTTAGTTTTATTCAAACCAGTGATGAAACAAACGGGAGCATTTCGGAACTTGAATTGACTTTGATGCCCGGAGGTGGCAATTTTCCGCATTACCATAAGTCATTTACTGAGACGTTTACGGTTATCGAAGGATCTCTTGGTTTAAAGTTAGAAGGCAACAAAGTAAAAATACTAAAGCCCAACGAGTGTTATTCTGTACCTCCCAATCAGGTTCATAGTTTCTTTAACCCGGAAGACAAGGAAATTAAATTCAATATAAAGATCAGCCCCGGGCATAGGGGCTTTGAGAACTCTTTAAGGATCCTTTATGGCCTGGCTGAAGATGGTTTTACAAATGAAAAATCAATTCCAAAAAGTTTTACTCATATAGCTATTGTCGGACGGATGAGTGATTCTTATCTTCCGGGAGTAACGAAATTGCTATCACCCATATTTGATTATCTTGCAAAAAGAGCTGAACGTAGCGGGTTAGAAAAGCAACTCATAGACAGGTATTGCAAGTGATTATGCAGTCGGCAGAACTCTTCTGATAAAGACCACTTATGAAAGTAGAAATAGTCGATAAAGAAACAGCCGAACACTATTTGTGGGGTGATCATTGTGACAGTTGGGTATTGGCTGACACGGCCGGACTTTCGGTTAAACAGGAAAGGATGCCAGGTTCAACAAGGGAGAAATTGCATTTCCATGCTATCGCGCAGCAGTTTTTCTATATACTGAAAGGCAATGCAACCTTTTATCTGGAAGGGAAAAAGATAATTGTAACGGAACAAAAAGGACTCTTGATCCATCCGGGAACAAAACATTATATAGCCAATGAAACGGCTGAGCAGCTGGAGTTTATTGTAATTTCCCAGCCCACAACAAATAACGACAGAACAACAATTGAAGGGAAATGAGAAAATTAATATTCTTTATGCACACATCACTGGATGGTTTTGTGGCAGGACCAAACGGAGAAATGAACTGGATAAAGGTGGATGAGGAAATATTTGATTTTGTTGCAACCATGACAGCACAGGCAGACACTGCATTGTATGGCCGGGTAACTTATGAAATGATGGAGGGTTATTGGCCAAAAGCTGGTGGACAGCCAAACGCATCAAAGCACGACATAGAGCATTCAAATTGGTATAACAGTGTTTCTAAAATTGTGTTATCCAGGACGCTAGAAGAGACCGGACTTCGAAATACCAAAGTGATCAGGGACCGACTTTCGGACAAAATCAATCCATTGAAGCAGGAGGATGGGAAAAATATTTTGATATTTGGAAGTCCTGGCGCTTCACAGTCTTTATTGAATCAAGGCCTTATTGACGAGTTTTGGCTCTTTGTAAATCCCATAATTTTAGGGCAAGGCATGCCGCTGTTTAAGGATGTAACTGGGACCACTCAATTGAGACTTGCAGAATCGAAGACTTTTGCCTGTGGCGTGATTGCACTTCATTATGAAAAATACTGAATTGATTGGCCAATTATTGCTCATAGAAAGATAGTTGGTATACAGTTAGCCAGTTAGCCCTGGTTGTATATCATTTATAGTTCCCCGATATAAAACTGTTATTTATGAGATTGATATTCCTGTTGCTACTTAACGGCTTTGTTTTTAACCAAAACGTCTCAGCCCAGTATTTTAAGAAAGATGCCGGACTTGCACATACTTTTTCAATTGTGGCAAGGGATCCGGTGACCGGCGAAATGGCCGTTGGTGTGCAAAGCCATTGGTTCAGTGTGGGCACTGCCGTGAGCTGGGGCGAAGCCGGAGTTGGTGTGGTGGCCACTCAATCTTTTATAAATAAAAGTTATGGCCCTAAAGGCCTGGCCTTAATGAAAAATGGGAAAACGGCTCCGGAAGCGTTGAGTGAATTGCTGGCTGCCGATGAAGGCCGTGAGGTCAGGCAGGTAGCTATGATCGACGTCAAGGGAAATGTAAACTCCTTCACCGGCAAGAACTGTATTGATCATGCAGGTAATCTTGTTGGCAAAAATTATTCGGTACAAAGCAATATGATGTTGGGGGATAAAGTAAATGCGGCCATGTCCAAAGCGTTTGAAGGCAGCGAAGGAAAGCCCCTGGCAGAGCGTGTTTTACTGGCTTTAAAAGCTGCGCAGGCGGCGGGCGGAGATATCCGGGGTAAACAATCTGCCGCCATCCTGGTGGTTGCCGGTAAAACTACCGGCCAGCCCTGGAACGATAGACTGATTGATTTAAGGGTAGATGATCACAGCGCGCCGTTGGATGAGTTAGACAGGTTGCTGAGATTGTTTCGGGCTTATGAGCATATGGACAAAGGCGATCTGGCTACCGAGAAAAATGACATGAAGGGAGCCATGGAAGAGTATGGTGCAGCGATGAAGATGTTTCCTGAAAACCTGGAAATGAAATACTGGACAGCAATTACCCTGGCAAATAATGGAAAGGTTAAAGAAGCATCGGACATGCTTCGTAGTATTTACATGAAAGATGCCAACTGGCGTGAGTTGACAAAACGGCTGCCAAAAGTGAATTTGTTGAATGTTTCGGAAACCGACCTGCAAAAGTTATTGAAATGATTTTGTTAACTGTGATGAAAACTTACCCCTAAGTATATATATGACCATTCAAGAGCAGATCAAAAACTATATTACCAGTCAACCTGAACCAAAACGTAGTGACATGCAGGAGTTGCACCAACTCATACTTCGGTTGTCACCTGGATGTACATTATGGTTCCTGGATGGTAAAAACGCCGAAGGCCAGGTGGTTTCCAACCCTAATATAGGCTACGGATCGTTCTACATTGAATATGCTGATGGAACAACCAGGGAGTTTTACCAGGTTGGTTTGAGTGCAAATAAAACCGGGGTCTCGGTCTACATCATGGGTATCAAGGATAAGACATGGCTGGCACAAGCCTTTGGAAAGAGAATAGGCAAGGCGAGTGTGAGCGGATACTGTATTAAGTTCAAAACGATAAAAGATATAGATATTGATATACTTGAATCAGCAATACGATATGGTTTTGCGCAGGCAGAACATGAAAATTAGTATTAGTTAACCTATGTAATTCATTCGGCTTTATGAGAAAAATTGTTTTGGCATCCATGCTGGTTTGTGGAATGGCCACTGCGTTTGGACAGGCAGAACAGGCAAAACTGATCATTACCCCATTAACAGGTGATTTTTATATTTATACTAGTTTCAATACTTACCAGGATTCCCAGGTGCCTGCGAACGGCATGTACCTGGTCACTGAAACGGGAGTGGTCATGTTTGATACACCTTGGGACAGTACCCAGTTCCAGCCCTTGCTGGACAGTATAAGATCAAGGCACAACAAAAATGTAGTGTTATGTATTGCAACGCATTGGCATAGTGATAAAACGGCAGGTCTGGAGTATTACAGGCAACTCGGCATTAAAACATACACCAGTGCATTGACTGATGAATGGAGTAAGAAGAATGATAAAAAAAGGGCTGAGTTCCTGACGACAAAAGATACTGTTTTCACTATTGGCCGTTATTCATTTGAAACCTACTACCCGGGACCTGGACATACTGAAGACAATATTGTGATCTGGTTTGAAAAGGAAAAGGTCCTTTATGGCGGCTGCCTGATAAAAGGGGCCGGCGACAAAGATCTCGGCTTTCTCGGCGATGGCAATATTGAAGCCTATGAGACCACGCTGAAAAATGTCCAGGCTAAATGTAGAAACCCGAAGCATATCGTGGTGGCGCATAGCGACTGGAGAAATACAAATTCGCTGAAACATTCCATAGAAATGGCCAAAGCGCTTAAGAAGAGAGGCAAATCCTGACTTGGGATCCTTGCCGCCAACCTGCAATGCCAAACGTCAAATTCTTATTCATTCAAGGATTTTTTAAATAAAATCGCCTAAAAATTTGTGAAACCGAAAAGTTGCATATAATTTAGCAACCGAATGGTTTCAGAATTAACCCCTGATCAATGAGAAGAGATATTTTCCAGGCAATTGCAGATCCCACAAGGAGGGCCATCATCGCCCTGATCGCGTTACAGGCCATGACACCAAACGCCATTGCCGAGAACTTTAATACCACTCGACAGGCTGTTTCAAAACATCTTCGCATTCTAACCGAGTGTGAGTTGGTTAAGCAGGAACAGAAAGGCCGCGAGATCTATTATTCGCTTGAAATAGAAAAAATGAAAGAAGTAGACCAATGGCTTGAACAGTTCAGGAAGATATGGGAAACCAGGTTCAACCAGCTCGACCAATTATTATCCACCATCAAAAAACAGAAAAAATGAATACAGACCTGCTATTTGAGTTTACCGTTGACAAAGCAAAAAAAACGGTATATATCACCAGGGAATTTGATGCGCCCATTTCAATGGTCTGGGATGCTTTTACCAAACAGGAATTACTGGACCACTGGACTGCGCCAGCACCCTTTGTAGCGAGAACAAAGTATATGAATTTCGAAGTGGGCGGAAAAAGACTGTATGCCATGGTAGGCCCTGAAGGGAAGGAGGGGTGGGCTATACAGGAATATATGTCGATCACTCCCACTACGCATTTCAAAATGTTCAATGCTTTTTGTGATAAAGACGGGAATCCCGAGCAACACGGCTCAGAGTGGGATTATTATTTCAGCGAGCAGGATGGCATCACAAAAGTACACATCGTCATTTACAATGAATCTTTCGAACGGATGGAAAGAGTGCTTGAAGGTTTCCAGCAAGGCTTTACCGCTACATTGAAAAACCTGGAGGCTCTGTTGGTTACCTTGTCAAAAAAATGATACGGGCGGCGAGATGATACATATATTTTGAGATCAAATAAAAGAACTGTTATTGAGGGAAGGGCAGATTTATTGGTAATTTTAAGCTGTCGGGTTTCAAATGCCGACAGAGCATTAGGCAAATCATATCGAAATCGGGATGAGAACATTTCGGGTTGTGATCTTTATATCATTGGCATTGACCATGACGGCAGCAGTACTCAGTATTATTGGGATTGCTGTCACTGGTTTTTATCCAGGAATTATTGTGTTATCGTTGGTGACCCTTGTTCCCATTGCTTCTACATATTACGCGAAAAAGGTTGTTGGCATGTCCCCGGGTTTTCAGAAAAATTATTATCGGACATTTACGATAGTCAATTTGCTGGCCATCCTGGTGATATTATGGATGAGCTTTGTTATTGTGCACGACCGTGTTCTTCAAGATTGTTGTTGAAATTTTCTGGCGGCACATCTACCCAACGGTGAATGAAAATATGAAAATGTATAAAACCTGTATAATTGTTATCCTATCTGTTTTGAGCGCTATTTTTTCCTTTAAGCAGGGAACGAGTGGTATATTTCTTATATGCGGAATCTGATCGTACCATACAACCCGGAGTGGAAGCCGGAGTTTGAAAGATTAAGCGCTGTTCTTCGTGCCAGTTTAAAAGATTTTGAGATCAACATCCAGCATGTAGGCAGCACATCTGTTCCTGGACTACATGCTAAACCCATATTGGATATCGACATCATCATACATGATAAAAGTTCTCTTGATCATATTTCCCGGATACTTGTAAACGTGGGGTATATCGGCAAGGGAGACCAGGGAGTTCCGGGGCGTTTTGCATTCAGGCAGTCGTCCCCCAAAACACCTGTAGGTACTGATGTTGAGAAATGGCAGGAACACCATCTTTATGTGTGCTTTTTGGATAGTTTAGCCTTGAAGAACCATATCATTTTCAGGGACAGTCTGCTGCGAAACAGCGAGCTGGTAAAGGAGTACTCAAGATTGAAATTGGATCTCGTGAATCAGAAAGGGATGACGAGGGAGCAGTACACCATTCAGAAGACAGGGTTTATTTTAAATGTTTTGGCCCGCAACGGACTTACTGAAAAAGAATTGAATGAAATAAAAATGGCCAACACATAAATCTGAATTTAAAATAAGGCATGAATATGTTCATTTCCGAGTACTTGCAAACAATTTATAAGCCCAGGAAAGTATTTGAGGAACTTATTGTTAAGGATGACCTCTTGAAGTACAGCTTTATCTACATGGCTATCCCTATTGCATTCTATACTTTAATGTATGTATTCCTGACCATAGCTCATGGGGCTCCTTCTGTTTTTACGCCCTGGCTGAATATTCCTAAAGAGAGTTATTATGCTGTTAACAGGTTTCTTTTATTGCCGAGCATGTTGATCGGCTGGTTTACGGCAACCTCATTCATTCAGATCAGCAGCCGGTTCCTGGGCGGAGTGGGCAGTTTTGAGCAAACGCTGGCTACCATTGCTTTAAGTATCAGTATTGCCATGTGGGGTGGATTAATTCATGACCTGCCAATGAGTTTCCTGAGTGCCATAGGTGTTATTGATGCTAAGCAGCATGAGATAGATATGAACTCGCCGACAATTTTCAGGACTTTACTTTGGACATGTTACTCTGTTTATTTTTTAGCTTTTTTCATTCTTTTCACTTTATCAGTTAGGGTGGTCCACAAGTTTGGCGGGTTAAAGAGTTTTGGTATCGGCTCATTGGCATTTATCATTTTTCAATTGATTTTTCTGATCTTCAACAGATGACAGTATTGATCGCGTTTGTATTGGCGTTGGCGGCAATCATGCTGATGTATTTTTTCATCATCAGACCCTGGCATTTGCACTGGGGAGCAACAAGAGACGAGCTAATGCTATCTCTTCCAGGTGATGGGTTAGTGGATGATCCTGATTTTAATGCTACAAGAGGTATTTCCATTGATGCAAAACCTGAAGATATCTGGAAGTGGATCATTCAAATTGGTAGTAAGCGTGCTGGTTGGTATAGCATTGACTGGATGGATAATGGCGGCATCAGGAGTTCGGATACGATCTTGCCCGAGTTTCAAAGAATTGAGGTGGGGCAGTTTATACCATTCACCCCTGACCAGAAAAATGGAATGTGGGTAAAGGAGTTTAAAGAATTTGAATATATCCTTTGGGTTGATAAAACAGGTAAGGCAACCTGGCTATGGTATATATATCAATCCGACAAAGGATCATCAAGACTGATCACCAGGCTTCGGACAAAGTACGTATGGAAAGGAGTTTGGATCATTTACTATCTCCTTTATGATTTTGGTGATATCATAATGATGAGAAACTGCCTGAGGGGCATTAAAGAGAGGGCCGAGAAATTAAAATTGACAGACTGATCCCTCAAGGCAGATCCTGGCCATGAAAGCTCGCCTTGATCAACATAGGGGAAAGGGGATTGATTCCCTTAACGACTATGTTTTAGATGCATAAGAACCCAAAGATTACTATCTTCTGCAGCGGAACACCTGTTTAAAGGAAATAATAAAAATCATGCAACGACGGACCTTTATTAAAGAAGCGGGCATCACCTCTGTGGGGCTGGGCGTTTTTGGATCCCTGTTTTCAGAAAACAGATATACTGAAGCCGGTTTAAGTGTTAATGGCAAACGTATAGAAAGCCGCATTTTTGAGCTTACCAAATTCGGCATTGATGAGAAGGGCCGAGGCTATCGTGTTGCCTATACCAAGGGCGATATTGAAGGACGTGCCTGGTTCATGGAACTGATGAAGAAAGCCGGGCTCGATCCCACGATAGATGCCGCTGGCAATATCATCGGCAAGCGGAAAGGAAAGAATTCTTCACTGAAGCCTATTGGATTTGGTTCTCATATTGATATGGTGCCTGATGGTGGCAACTACGATGGTACTTTAGGATCAATAGCAGCATTGGAGGTTATAGAGATTCTTAACGAGAATAATGTAGTTACAGATCATCCCCTGGAACTGATCATTTTTGCCAACGAAGAGGGCGGCACTTTCGGAAGTAAGGCCATGACGGAGGGACTGACAAAAGAAGGCCTGCAGCAGAAGAGCCAGAGTGGACCCACGCATGCGGAAGGGATCAGGGCCATTGGGGGAGATCCGGATAATATCCAGGCTTGTATGCGGAGTAAAGGCAGCTTTCATGCATGGGTGGAGCTGCACATAGAGCAGGGAGGAATTTTAGAAAAGGAGAAGATCCAAATCGGTGTAGTGGAGGGTATTGTTGGGATCGTACATTGGGAGGTGACAGTGGAAGGATTTTCTAATCATGCGGGTGCCACTCCCATGAATTTGCGGCAGGATGCATTACTGGCCGCATCGAAATTTGTTGTTGCCGTCAATGAGGTGGTTACAAGTGTAAAAGGAACGCAGGTAGGTACAGTGGGAAAGCTTGCTGTGCAGCCCGGAGCATATAATGTGATCCCAGGTAAGGTAGTTTTGGGTTTGGAGCTCCGCGATCTGTCGGCTGAAAAAATTGAAATGTTGTTTCGGGAAATAGAGAAACGTGCAACAGCAATTGCAGCGGAGACCAAAACCAAATTCAGTTTCTCCCGGCAGCCCAACGAATCAAAACCTGCATTAACAGATAAAAAATTACAGCAGGTGATCAATACCAATGCAAAGGCACTTGGCTTTAGTACCAAGTTCATGCAAAGCGGTGCAGGTCATGATTCGCAGCATATGGCTTCGATAGCTCCTTCGGCCATGATCTTTATTCCAAGTGTGGGAGGCATCAGCCATTCGCCCAAAGAGTTTTCAACTGCAACAGATATGAACAATGGCGCGAATGTGTTATTGAAAACGATCCTGTCGTTGGATAAGGGATAACAAGAAAGAATAATCCGCCGAAACTATCAAAAGATGGACACAATAATGGTTACCCATGTAGTGTTAAGGTTGAAAAGCAGTATGTACTACCCGGTGAATGAACGTAATGTGGACTCAAGAGGTTTTGCAGAGTCAATTGGTGGTAAGGGACGATTAATGTGCCAGGTATACGACAAAAATTTAGCCTGAAGATGGCGACCAAGATCACCAAGTTACTATTCAGTATATATTTAGCCGCCCTGGTGTGGATTCTATTATTGAAGCTGGGGGTCAAATTTTCTTATATGGGAAGCAGAAGTGTGAACCTGATTCCGTTCCGCGAAGCGTTGATGGCCAATGGCAAAATAGATCATGGTGAAATCATTTTGAATATTGTGATCTTTATACCGCTTGGTATTTACGCAGGGGTTTTATATGAGAGATGGAATTTTAGAACCAAAATTATTTTTATTGGGTCAATTAGTCTGGCGTTTGAATCACTTCAATATATTTTCAAAATAGGGGCTTTTGATATTACCGATATTATTACGAATACTACCGGAGGAATAATTGGATTGCTGATATACCAGGGAATTGAGAAAGTATTTAACAACAGTGTAAAGACTCAGAAAATCATAAATGTCATGGCAGCGATAGCAACCGGCGTGATGGTTACATTATTGGTTTTATTGAAGATGAACATGCTGCCTTTGAGATACCAGTAACGCAATTTTAAGATAGTAAAAGATATCCGCCTAATTGCCTGGCTTTAGCGACAATACCTGGGATGCATGTTCCTTGGTATTTACATCGGAAATGACCGACTCAACAACGCCGTTTTCATCAATGATAAATGTTGTCCGGGCCGTTCCCCAGAACTTCTTGCCATCCCTTTCTTTTTCAACCCAAACGCCATATTTGTTAACTATCGATTTATCCACGTCCGCAATCAGCGTGAATGGGAGATTATGTTTGGTCTGAAATGCCTTATGGGAAGTTTCATCGTCGGTACTTACGCCAAGTATTTTATATCCCGCTTTGGTTAGGGCATCATAGTTATCACGAAGATTACAGGCTTCTGCCGTGCAACCTGGAGTATCATCTTTTGGATAGAAATAGAGTACCACCTTCTGCCCTTTGAATTGGCTAAGCGTAACTGTTTTGCCGTCCTGGTCCTTGGCTGTAAAATCCGGAGCAATTACTCCATTTTTTACCCCGCCTCCACCACTGGCAGCATTGTTCTGGCCAAATGCACTGTTAAAGCCAGTGATCATCAGGATACTACCGAGTAAGAAAACCAGCTTTTTCATATGCAAATATTTTAGAAGTTTGATGATAAATATAACACAAATCGAAGGACTGCATTCGGCATTGGCTGAATTTTAGGATTTCAGCATGGAGTTAATAACCTGTCGTTCAGCGGGCTGTCAACTTTATCTGATAATCAGAAATTGATCTGCCATTAAATGATGGATAAAAACATGCTGTTTATGTTTATCCGAAAATTTTACCTTCACAAATGAATGAATTACTCTATTTGAGGGGTGGGAACAGGCCAAGGGGGATAAAACAAATTGAAAGAATATGTCAATAACAACGGAAGAAGAACTGGTCGGGATGCAGAAAGTAAGTGAAGTGGTTGCATGTACTTTGAAGGAAATGAGGAACTATGCTCAACCCGGTATGTCAACAAAAGAATTGGACAATTACGGAGCTGCTATATTATCAGATTTTGGGGCAAGATCGGCGCCATTGGTAACTTATCATTTTCCTGGTTGGACTTGCATTAGTGTGAACAATGAGTTTTGTCATGGTATTCCATCTGATCGTAAAATACTCAAGGAAGGTGACCTGGTGAATATTGATGTGTCTGCCGAGCTGAATGGATTTTGGTCTGACAATGGAGGCTCATTTGTACTGGGCCATGACATCCACCATCACCAGAAACTTGTAGACGCTTCTAAGCAGATCTTGTATAAGGCAATATCCCATATAAGGGGAGGAGTGCCCATTTCGGACATCGGGCATTTGATAGAGACCGAATCCAGGAAACGAGGTTATACAGTCATCAAAAATCTTACGGGACATGGAATAGGACGACAGCTTCACGAAGAACCCACTGAAATAGCGAACTACAGGGACCGTTTTAACCAGGCAAGATTCAGGAAAAATACTGTTGTTGCTATTGAGACCTTCATTTCAACTACTTCAACATATGTAGATACCCTGGAAGATGGTTGGACAATGGTTGGGAATAAAGGTGGTTTTATGGCCCAACACGAACATACCATAGTTGTTACTGATGGAAAGCCAATTGTACTGACGGAGATGAATGAAATCTGGAATTAACATGAGAAAAATTACCGTCTTATCCATGATCACATTGGATGGAGTGATGCAGGCGGGCGGCGACTTGCTCCATTCATCTTTCAAATGATTTCGCAAACAAACAACCATTAAGGGATCGACTATTGCAAGATAAAATCTTCTGATTATTTGCGTAGTTAAATAGCTACATATATATTTGTAGTCAAATGACTACATAATGAATTTAAGACGAGATGTTTTTCAGGCTATCGCTGACCCCACAAGAAGGGCTATCCTGCTGCTGGTGGCCTCGCAGGCTATGACTGCAGGTGCAATTGCATCGAATTTTGATACGGCCAGGCCCACTGTTTCAAAACACCTGCAAATTCTTACTGAATGTGAACTGCTGAAACAGGAGCAAAGTGGCAGGGAAATTTATTATCATATCAATGCAAATGGAATGAAGGAAGTGGCGGAGTTCATTGAGCCATTCCGTAAAATATGGGACGACAGGTTCAACAAGTTAGAGGCTGTCATGAAAAAATACAAAAAAAAATAAGACAATGGAACAGAAAACAAAAATCAAAGCCGAGGATGGTAAACAGGAGATCCTGATCACAAGGGAATTCGATCTGCCATTGGAATTGCTGTTCAAGGCATATGAGGAGCCAGACTTATTTGAGCAATGGATGGGCACGAAAGTGATAAAAATGGAAAACAAAAAACACGGTTCTTATGTGTTTGAGACTTCGCACAATGGAAACGTGGTTTTTCGTGCCAACGGTACAATACACGAATTTGTTCATAACCAGAAGATCACCAGAACATTTGAAATGGAAAACACTCCGTTTCCTGTTCAATTGGAGTATTTAGAGTTTGAAAAATTAACGGATGATACCAGCAGACTCACCATGCAGATCGTGTTCAAATCCAATGATTTCAGGGACCAGATGTTGAAACTTCCATTTGCACAGGGTATCAATATGGCACATAACCGGTTACAGGATATTGTAAATCTTCTAAAATAACTGTCATGTCAAAGTATAACAGGATCATCTATTGGGTCGCCACCCTTTGGCTGGCATTGGGAATGATATCTACTGGAATCGTCCAACTGATCAAGACGAAAGAGGAAGTGGATAAGATCTCTTTGGGATTGGGCTATCCGGTCTATTTTCTGACCATCATTGGTGTTTGGAAATTGCTGGGGACGGTAGCAGTGCTTTTACCTAAACTTCCTTTGCTGAAAGAATGGGCCTATGCAGGTTTTTTCTTCATCATGTCGGGTGCTATCATATCCCATTTAATTGTGGGGGACGGTACAAAAGAATTGTTTGGACCGGTATTGCTTCTGGCGCTGACGGTGCTGTCATGGTATTTTAGGCCGGTGGACAGAAGACATAGTTATGCTTTGCAATAAGCGGACACCCAGCCGTCAAATAGAATTTCCCTATGACGGGCGATCAACTGTAGCCAAGAATGCTTGTTGATATTCCGGTCGTTTGTGAATTGGCTTGATATTTTGGCCTGCAATTCAGATATTAGATGGAAGATCATCAAATCCAGGCATATGAATGCAGAAATTAAAACCTACAACGAAAAGCAGTCTCCGGGTGATATTAAGGTCTGCGACCTGCTTGCCAAAACCATTGATAAAGAATTGAGTGATGCTGAAAGCAAGGTTTGGCACGGCCATCCGGTTTGGTTTTTAGACAGTAACCCCATAGTTGGTTACAGCAGGCAAAAGGCGGGGATCAGGCTGATGTTCTGGAGTGGGGCGGATTTTGAAGAAGACCGCTTAATGGTTAGAGGTGAAAAATTCAAGGATGCGTCGATCTTTTACAACAAAGTTTCAGAAATTGATACCGCGGATCTGATCCGTTGGCTGAAAAAATCAAGAGATATACAATGGGACTATAAAAACATTGTTAAGCGAAAGGGTAAATTAGAGCGATTAAAGATCACATGACAAGAAATTTGACCCTTTCAAACCGGCTTCGGGAAGTGTTACTCAACGGGAAATGGATTGCAAATACAAACTGTAAAGAGCAAATATCCGGTTTGCATTGGGAGCAGGCCACTCAGGGAATTAACGGTTTAAATTCCATTGCTGCTTTGACCTTTCATTTAAACTATTACCTGGCAGGTCTGTTGGTTGCTTTTGAAACCGGAAAATTGCAGATCAGTGATAAATACAGCTTTGATATGCCTGATATCAAGGGGCAGGATGATTGGGATAAATTGGTTAATGGTTTTCTGAGCAATGCCAGCGCGTTTGCAGACAGGGTGGAACAAATGGATGATGAGATATTTGACCAACCCTTCCTGGACGAGAAATATGGTAGTTATTTGCGGAACATTGAAGGTGTTATAGAACACAGTTATTACCACCTGGGGCAAATGTCCCTGATAAGAAAAATGATAACCAGGAAGCCATAAAAACAGATGGGTATGAAAAAAATATTACTGATCATATTATTTATTTCTGCGTCATTTCTCTCGGGTTACGCATTTAATGAATTCATTACTCAACAAACCAATAAAAAAACAAAAATGGGAAAGGTAACTGGAATTGGCGGCGTTTTTTTCAAATGCAAAGACCCTAAGAAAATAACGGAATGGTATCATGCGCATCTTGGTTTGAACACTAACCCCTATGGAGCTACATTTGATTGGTATGAAGGTTCGGACAGTACAAAAAAAGGTCAAACCCAGTGGAGCCCATTTTCCGAAACAACAAAATATTTTGAGCCTTCTGCAAAAGAGTTTATGATCAATTACAGGGTAGATGACCTGGAGGCTTTAGTGGAGGAGTTAAAGAAACAGGGTGTAACCATAGTGGATAAAATTGAAGTATTCGAATACGGTAAGTTTATTCATATCATGGATCCTGAGGGTAATAAGATAGAACTATGGGAACCGACAGATAAATAGTTTTTTCTGATCATTGACTTGACTCATATTAATAAATTGATCTGCAAATGGACAATGCACGAGTATATAGAATGTCTTTTGCCAGCGTTTATCCGCACTATAT
>JAHEFC010000583.1 GCA_024640385.1 Sphingobacteriales bacterium | reverse complement strand
AGTATGGAGTGATCATTGCCGGGCAGGGCATGCTGCTGTTTGCCACTGCTGATTTCTGGAAGATCGGGAATGTATCTATATCTGCCTTTGGATTCTGGTTGGTGCTGATCATGGTTTTTGTGCTGCCGGTCACTGAACTTCTTTTTTCACGTAACATCAATTTGAGAAGTATATGGACCTCTTTTAAAGGGCTGATCTATCTATCGTTAAGCCTGGCGCTGATGATCCATATCAGGAGCGGTGATATCTGGAGAATGGCTGAAAAAGAAAATGTGTTCTATGAGATCAACCTGGCCAATGCATCTTATACAGGCTACCTGGTACCTCTTCTTATTATTGCCTCCATCTGGATCAATGATACCATGGCTTACCTGGTGGGCTCATTTATCGGCAAAACTCCATTGAGCACGATCTCACCCAAGAAAACCTGGGAAGGAACTATCGGTGGTATCATACTCAGCGTGGGTATCCTGTCGCTGGCGGGCTACCTGGCTCATACATCCTGGGTCCATTATCTGGCCATATCCCTGATTTCTTCTGTTGCAGGAACTTTCGGTGATCTTTTTGAAAGTAAACTGAAGCGCATGGCCAATGTGAAAGACAGTGGCAGTATCATGCCCGGGCATGGTGGATTCCTCGACCGTTTTGATTCCCTGTTGTTTGCTGTGCCTTTTGTATGGCTTTATGCCGTAGCTTTCATGTAAAGAAATCCCGCAAAATGCTATGACCGTATTGATCATTATCCTCTGCATCCTCTCGCTTGTGTTACTGATCAGCTGGGGAAAAATAAACGCATTCCTCGCATTCCTGATGGTAGCCATCATCACCGGCCTGATGCTGGGTATTCCCCTGGATAAGATCACGCTGTCCGTGCAAAAAGGCATTGGCGATACCCTGGGATCACTGGTCATCGTGATTGCACTGGGAGCCATGCTGGGTAAGCTTGTTGCTGAATCGGGAGCTGCACAAAAGATCACAAATGTTCTGATGAAGGCATTTGGTCCTTCAAAGATCCAATGGGCCCTGATGATCACGGGATTCATTGTAGGTATTCCACTTTTTTACAATGTGGGTTTTGTACTGCTGATACCGCTGATCTTTTCTGCCGTCTACCAGTTGAAAATGCCCGCTGTATACGTAGGCGTTCCCATGCTGGCAGCACTTTCGGTTACCCACGGTTTTCTTCCTCCCCATCCTGCCCCGTCTGCACTGGTGGGACAGTTCAATGCCAATATGGGCCTCACGCTGCTGTATGGATTCATAGTTGCTGTTCCGGCTATTATACTTGCAGGCCCGGTGTTTGCAAAAACACTGAAACATATCAAGTCGGAGCCGATCCGGACCTTTCAGAAAGATCCTATACCGGAATCGGAACTTCCTTCTGCCGCCATGAGTTTCACAGCATCTTTATTGCCCGTGATCATGCTTGCCGCTACAACCATTATCCCGATGTTGTATACCATGGAAGGCAATGCCAAAAGCCTATTGCAGTTTCTTGCCGAGCCATCCATAGTAATGATCATCGCTCTGATATTTGCCAGTTTTGCCCTGGGCATCAGGCCTTATCGCAATATGACCCAGGTGATGAATATTTATGTAGATGCCGTAAAAGATGTGTCCATCATCTTACTCATAGTTGCTGGCGCCGGCGCGCTGAAACAGATATTCACAGACAGTGGTGTCAGTAATGATATTGCAGAAATGCTTAAAGGATTGAGCATGAATCCGCTTCTGCTGGGCTGGCTTATTTCTGCTACCATCAGGGTGGCCATGGGTTCTGCAACGGTAGCAGGACTAACCACTGCCGGCATCATTGCTCCTGTAATAGCAGGTACAGCGGTGAACCCTAATCTTATGGTGCTGTCTATTGGCGCCGGCAGCCTGATGTTCTCCCACGTGAATGATTCAGGATTCTGGATGTTTAAAGAATATTTTAATCTTTCCATCAAACAAACCATCCGTTCCTGGTCGCTGATGGAGACCATCGTGGCAGTAGTGGGATTGGCGGGGGTAATGGTATTGGATC
>JAHEFC010000046.1:1679-15072 GCA_024640385.1 Sphingobacteriales bacterium | reverse complement strand
TACCGTCGGGAGAGATCTTTGGGCTCCCTATTGACTTCATGCGGTAAATATCTTCCGGGCTGATCAGCCGTTTAGCCACAGTTTGGGCAAAGGCTGTAGAAACAAAGAATAAAAAAGAAATAAATACAATTGATTTTCTCATACAGTTGGTAATTGTTCTGGTGCTATAAAAATAAGGTGTTCCGTGCTGGAAAAATTATCCCAGTACCGGTAACGTTTTTTAGCCGGAATAGTTTACCGGAACGAAGCCGGGGTGAAGGAATAGGTCTTTCCTGCCCTGGTAGGCATACTGCCGGTCTTTCCTTCGTAACTCATTTTAAGATCATTCCCTGCCAGCGATCTCACTTCACATTTTTCCATCACTCCATTTTTCCAGGAAATATTCACTTCAAAACCTCCCCGGGCTTTGAGACCCCGGACCTCACCATTGGCCCAGGCGCGGGGTAGAGCAGGCAAAATTTGCAGCACATGCACACCGTCTTCTTCCAAATGACTCTGCAAGATCATCTCGGCGATGCCGGCAGTACCCCCGAAATTTCCATCGATCTGGAATGGGGGATGTCCACAAAAAAGATTCGCGTATGTGCCTCCTGCATTGGACATGTTGATCCCGTAATTGTCAACGGGGTTTAGTAGATTTTTTAAAAGTTGGTAAGCGCGTTCACCATCTTTCAATCTTGCCCAGAAATTAATTTTCCAGGCCAGCGACCAGCCGGTTCCAATATCTGTTCTTGCATCGAGGCTTTTCCTTGCAGCCAGGGCCAGTTGTGGTGTTTTTCCCGGGTCAATGGATTTTCCGGGATATAGCATGTAAAGATGTGATACATGCCTGTGCGTTGGTTCCGTCTCTTCAAATGGTTCTCTCCATTCCATCAACCTTCCATCGGGCCCAATTTGAGGAAGGGCCATCTCTTTGATCACATTTCTAATTTGATCAAGTGTAGGATCTTTTCTTTGCAGCACATTACCCGCATTCATCACATTTTCAAAGAGCTCTTTGATCACTTCCTGATCGTGCGAAGGCCCCATCGTGATCTGTGCTATGGAACCATCGGGTGCTTTGAAAGAATTTTCAGGCGAAGCAGCAGGACCTGAAACCCATTTACCGTTTGCCGGATCTTTCACCAGCCAGTCCAGGTAAAAGCGGGCCGATTCCAGCATGATGGGGTAAACCCTTTCCAGGTATTTTTTGTCGGGATTGAATGTAAAGTGCTCCCACAAATGCTGGCATAGCCAGGCCCCGGCACCAAGATGCATTCCCCAGCTCGGATGTTCACCGGGAGCCGTGAATCCCCACACGTTGGTGATGGGATGCACACACCATCCCTTTGCTTTGTATTGAACACTGGCAGTTTTTGTTCCTGGTTTTACCAATGATTCTATCAGGTCGGTCAAGGGGCCGTGACATTCCGAAAGGTTGGTGAGGTCTGCCGGCCAATAGTTCATCTGAATATTAATATCGGTATGATAATCTCCATTCCAGGGGGTTTGAATGGTATTCGCCCATAGGCCCTGGAGATTTGCAGGGAGACTGCCGGCCCTTGAAGAAGAGATCAGCAGGTATCGGCCGAATTGAAAATACAGTTCCTGGAGGTGCAGATCGTCTGCATTTTTCTGGTTGGCCAGTCTCCGGTCAGTGGGTATGGTATCTGCGCTGATACCGGAAATATTTAAACTGACTTTACTGAACAGTGCGCGATAATCACTGACATGTTTTTTGAGCAGTTGGTCATAGGATTGAACCGATGCTTTCTGCAATTGGCTGAGAGAGGTATTTAATGGATCTGATCCTTTGTAAGCGGGGTAATCCAGCTTGTAATCAGTCGATGCAGTGAGGATCATGACCACCTCATCAGCATTTTTGATACTGATGCCCGCATCAGAAATATTTTGGGTTCCACCTTTTGTAATGGCTTTAAGTCGGGCTGCGTATTTCATACCTTCTCCACCCTTTCCATCTTTCATAGTTCCGGACATGATGAGATGATCTGATGATGATGACAATGAGAACCTTTCCCTGCGATCCATTTGGGCGGTTAAACTGATCGATGATTTTTTATCGGCAGTCAGCCTGATCACAATAGCCCTGTCAGGAAAGCTTGCAAATATTTCGCGCTTAAATGTTATGCCATCCTGTAAATAAGTAATAGTTGCCACACTGCGTTGCAGATCCAGTTCACGGCGATAGTTGCTGTAGTCCGACTTCCTGTCAAATTCCAGCCATAGATCACCCAATGTCTGGTAGGTACCATAGGGCACATCTGCGCCATTACCCTGGCCGGATCCGGGCCCTTTGCATACCTGCGTTTTCAGCGTAAGCGCAGTAGCTTCTTTGTATTTGCCTTCAAAAAGTAGTTTCCTGATCTCAGCGAGTGCGGCAAAAGCATCGGGATTGTTTTCATCATTGGGGCTGCCTGACCAAAGGCTTTTTTCATTGAGCTGCAGCCGCTCTTTTTTTACATCGCCGAAAATCATGGCCCCCATAAATCCATTCCCCACGGGCATGGCCCTGAGCCATTCAGGGTTATTGTCCCAGCCGGTGGCTTTGTCTTTCACGGAAGCGTCAGCAGGACGATCGTACCATATTTTTAAAGGCAGATCTTTTTGTGCATAGGCCTGCGAAATAAACAGGAGCAGTAGAAAACCAAATAAGGAACACTTTCTCATGCCTTCAATTTATGTAATAAAAGGGCATGGCGATCATTGATGCGTTGAATCATATTTTGGCTGTTTTAATTTCTTAATTTGAGGGCATGTGGTCCAGGTCATATTTAGTAGCGATCAGTGTTGCGGGAGCAATTTCGTTCTTCGTAATGGCATGCACCCAGTCGGTTGATAAGGAGCCCGCCCGGAAAAAGAAAAAAGAAGCGGATCGGGGTACGATTGTAGCGTTACCGGCAACGGTGAAGCATCCTGACGATAATCCCTATTCGGCAGAAAAAGCAGAACTGGGCAGGTTATTATTCTACGATCCGGTTTTATCGGGCGAAAAAGATGTGAGCTGTGCCACCTGCCATCACCCTGATTTTGGATATGCTGAAAGTATTGAACTCTCCATTGGCGTTGGCGGCAAGGGCCTGGGAATGCAGCGGAGTTTTGTGAGCCAGGGCAAGATCCCATTTACAAAAAGAAATTCCCAGTCGATCTTAAATACGGGCTTCAATGGCATTGATGTAAATGGAGATTATGATCCCGCCAATGCGCCTATGTTCTGGGACCTGCGGGCGAAAAGTTTGGAAGACCAAAGTTTACATCCTATCCGTCAGCTGGAAGAAATGCGGGGGTTGAATATCAGGGAAGATAAAGTGATCGATGGTGTTCTGCATAGGTTGAATGCTATTCCGGAATATAGAGAAAGATTTAAAAAATCATTTGATAATAACGGCGTGATCAATGAAGAAGATCTTGCCAAAGCGATGGCTTGTTTTGAAAGAACATTAGTAGCCAATAATTCAAGGTTTGACCAGTATATGCGCGGCGATGAGACAAAATTGAGTGCGGGGGAAAAGGAAGGAATGGAGCTTTTTCTGAATGCTGGTTGTGCAAGATGTCATAGCGGCCCCATGCTTTCTGATTTTAAAGTTCATGTGATTGCGGCTCCTGATGCCGACAAAAGAACTGATGTAGATTCAGGTTTCCAAGGTGGTTTTGCTTTCAGGACTCCGTCTTTACGCAACCTTAGATTTACAGCTCCCTATATGCATAGCGGTAAAATTGCAAAGCTTGACGATGTGCTTTCTTTTTATGAAGACCTTAGGGGCACGAGTTTGAGGACCCGGCATGTACAGCCTGATGCACTGGACACATTGGCAAAAATGGTGAGGGTGGAATTCAGGGATATCTCCAGGATCGTGGAATTTCTGAATACGCTGAACGACCCGGATTATGACAGGAAGATCCCGGCATCAGTTCCCAGCGGGCTTCCCGTTGGAGGATATATTGCAAGAAAACTATGATGCATTAGTCAGATACTGCAGGCTCATCGATATGTATTCCATTCCAGATCCGATCAACAATATCATCCGGTTGAAGAAATGAACCAACAATCTTTAATAATGCGATTTTTTATTCCGGCCGATATTTTGGATAACTTTCCTCCCGTGTACGGTATTAATCCGGGCACCATTTTACGATGAGAATATTTATTTTTTACATTTTACTGGCTCTTGCATGTTCTGCATGTAACCAGCAAGAGAAGAAGGAAGCCGCTGTAAGAAAACCAAACATTTTACTGATCGTTGCCGACGATCTGGGTTATAGTGATATAGGTTCATTTGGAGGGAATATCAATACACCGGTATTGGATGAATTGGGCAAACAGGGCATGTTGTTTTCCAATTTCCATGTATTGCCAACCTGTTCTCCAACAAGATCGGCCATGCTTACGGGCAACGACAATCATGTGGCGGGGTTGGGTATTATGGGTGAGATGGATTATCCTGCATTGCACGATCAGCATTTGCCGGGTTATTCAGCGGCATTGAGTGACCAGGTGGCAACCATTCCCGAGTTATTGAGGGATAATAATTACCATACATACATTGTAGGTAAATGGCATTTAGGAGATCATGCAGGGCAAGATCCCTTTGACCGCGGGTTTGAACAGACATTTATCCTGGGAACAGGGGGCGGCAGTCATTGGAACGACAGAAAACCACTGGCGCCGCCGCAGAAGATGGAATATTCAAGGAATGCAAAAGCCATTGAACCTCCAGAGGATTTTTATTCATCAAGAAATTATACTGATTCACTGATCCAGTTTATTGAAAGAGATCAATCCGACGAGAAACCATTTTTTGCGTTTCTTTCTTACACTGCTGTACATGATCCCTTACATGCACCTAAGGAGTATATTGATAAATACAAGGGCAAATTCGATATGGGCTGGGACTCGCTTTGGGTTCAGCGCCTGAATAACCTGAAAGCACTTGGCATTATGCCACAAGATGTGAAGTCATTACCCAACCCCTCTGTTAAAAAATGGAACAGCTTAACTCCTGAACATAAAGCAGAATATGCAAGGGATATGGAGGTTTATGCTGCTATGCTGGATTATATGGATATGAGCATTGGCAGGGTGTTTGAATATTTAAAGAAGGCCGGTTTGTATGAGAACACCATGATCATTTTTATGTCGGACAACGGAGCCAATGGTGCCATGGCTAGTTCTTATCCGGGCAATGAAGACGGGGAATACCTGGGAACGTTTAATAATGCAATGGACAATCGTGGTCTTAAGGGATCCTATATTGAAATGGGTCCGGGATGGGCATGGGCTTCTTCGGCACCTTTCCGTTATTTTAAATCATTCACAACAGAAGGTGGCATAAGGGCTCCCTTGATTGTAAAAATGCCGGGGGAAAATATGGGTGGTCAATGGAATAAAAACTTTGTTCACGTTACTGACCTTATGCCAACCCTGCTTGAACTTACCGGGACCAGTTATCCTCAACAATTCAAAGGCAAGCCGATCCATCCTTTGATCGGCAGATCAATGATTCCTACTTTACAGTCGAATACTGTCAACATACATGCTGAAGATGGCATGGGGTATGAATTGTTTGAAATGAAGGCTTATATAAAAGGCGATTGGAAAATACTTCGGCTGCCGGTTCCGATGGGATCTGGTAACTGGGAGCTTTACAATATTGTAACAGATCCGGGGGAAACTACCGACCTGTCTTCAAAATTCCCTGACATCAAAGAGCAACTGATTAAGGCCTGGGCGGAGTATGCAAAACATAATAATGTTTACGACCACAAGGGGCATTACGATTCTGTGTACAGGAAGAACTTTTAAAAGCAGATTCAAACCTTTATTCAGGAAATGATCTCTTTCACATTGTGTTTTATATTCTCTGCGATCTTTTCCATAGGGAGGTCATTGCTGTCTTTCCCAAATGGATCTTCGATCTCCTCGGCGATCAGCTCCAGGCTTGCCAGAACATAGAACATGAATGCGGTGATCGGGATGGTATAGAGTCCAAGGGTGATAGCGAATCCAAAGGGCATAGTGATCACATAAATAAAAATGAATTTCTTGATAAACGCGCTATAGCTGAATGGTATGGGCGTGTTTTTTATCCGTTCACAGGCACCGCAGATATCGGTGAACGACTGCCATTCATTATTCAGCATCAGCATTTCAATATCATTGATCTGGCCGGTTTTGTGGAGTTTATGGATCTCTTTCAGCATACTGTCTGCCAACCGGTTTGGCAGGTGCGTCTGTGAATCGAGGTCCGGTAATTCAGGGTGGGGTTGTTCGTCCAATTGAAATTTTGTGGTGTCTTTCAGCAAATGTCGTCTCAGTGCAAAAGCATAAAGCGGGATGATCTGCCGGAAAAAGCCACGGGAATGCAGGTTGTCCCCGGCCAGCATCACATTCAGTTTGATGGCCAGGTTACGGCTGTTGTTGATCAGTGAACCCCAGAGTTTTCGGCCTTCCCACCATCTTTCATACGCAGTATTGGTCCGGAACACCAGGAGCATGGAAATGGCAAACCCGAGCAGGGAATGCATGATGGTGATGTTTTTTGCATGATCAGTTTCTCCGAGTTTGAGGTACTCAGTTTCCAGGTAAACGATGCCCCAGGAGTATAAGCATATGATGATCAAAGAAGAAAACAGGGTCCGAAATGTATCTGCCTTATGAAAGCGGAAGATGGCGAAGATCCATTCTTTCGGATTATATAAAACCATGCTTTTATTTCAAAACTAAGGATTCCCCTGAATTTGGTCAGGCAATGGCGAGCTTATTCCCAACCATGTAATCAAAGCTTTGTTTCAAAGCATCAAATACATCTATCGAAGTTTTGTCCATTTCTATAACCAGCCATTCTACATTATTTTTCCCTGCTTTGATAATTGATGGAAAATCCTGTGTGCCTTGTCCAACCGGCGTCATGGGATCGGGATTGTCTTCCGCCAGGTTGTCGTTCCATTTTGCAGGACCATCCTTGATATGCATGAGTTTTACTCTCTTCCCAAGCCTGGCCACAATTTCAGCGGGGTCGTGGCCCGCTACTTTCACCCAATAGGTGTCTACCTCAAAGAATATGTCACTGTCCAGTTCTTCATTCAATATCTCGAACACATATCTCCCGCCCGGTTTATTCCTGTATTCCCACCAGTGGTTATGAAGTCCGAATTCAAGTCCGTTGTCTTTAGCGAACTGGTTCACGTTATTGTAGATGCTGATCAGTTCCCGAGTGCCTTCCAGGTTGCCATACCTGTTGTCTTCCGGCCATCCATGCCAGATCAGCTTCTTGCAGTTAAATGCTTTGGCTGTATTCAGGAATGTGGGCAGTTGGGCGTGCTCGGGTAATTCAATATGTGAAGAAGAAACTGAAAGTCCTGCTTCTTTCAAAGCGGCTGCGGCCTGGTCCAGGCTGATCTCCTTGGGCCAGAATGCCGTTTCCACATTCCTGAAACCCATATCGGCAATTCGCTTCAGGGTTCCTTTCATATCATTTTTGATCTGGTCCCTGACAGTATATAATTGAACCGAAAGACGGGCGGGTTCAGGGAAAGACAGATGTTTAAATGGATCCGTTGTGGCCAGACCAATAACTCCGAGGCCTGAAAGCCTGATGAAGTTTCTCCTTGAAAAATGATTGGCTTGCATATAGTAGCGTTTCTTTATTTGCCCGATACAAATTTCTCCATCAGGGCCATGGATTCAATGGCCTGGTCAGCAGAACATGGATTTGGGCCATTGCCGGAAAAATACCTCACTATCTGCTCTATCATAGGTTGTTGGATATGTTGAGGATGTTCGAAGTTAAGATCATAAGACTGCGTCTCTTTCATCACGGTGATACGATTACCGAATACGGGAAAGCTGATCTTCCCTTTCGATCCTATGATCTCGCATTTATCCTCTTTTTGTTCTTCATGTACGGTGAAACACCAGCTTCCGCTGAATACAATATTATTCTTAAAACGTATTATACCCGTTACAATATCCTGTGCCCCATATAATCCCGCCTGGTTGGCGCTGATGCCAAACACTTCATCAACCGGTCCAAAATAATGTACCATCAGGTCAAGCTGGTGGGGTGCCAGGTCGTAAAATAATCCACCGGGGCCGCCTATTTTCGGGTCAAGCCGCCAGTTTGATTCAGGTTGCAGGTTGCGGGTTGCAGGTTGCAGTGTTCGTAGCAATACTGTTCTGATATTACCTACTTCGTGCTCGTCTATCAGTTGTTTTACCTTCATGAACATAGGAACTGCCCTTCTGTAGTGTGCAACAGTAAGCTTCACTCCGGTGGATGCTGCCACATCTCTCATCCTGATGCAGTCTTCCACTCGGGTGGACATAGGCTTCTCTACGTAGACGGGTTTGCCGGCCCTGAGTGCAGCTACTGTATATTCTTCATGCGAAGCAGGTGGTGTGGCTACATAGATCGCATTCACTTCGGGATCATTGATCAGTTGATAGCCATCATCGTACCATTTGGGCACGCCATGACGCTCGGCATAATCTTTTGCTTTTGCTCCATCACGCCGCATCACTGCCACCAGCTTTGAATCCGGAACTTTATTGAAAGCCGGTCCGCTTTTTAGTTCCGTAACATCTCCGCATCCTATGATACCCCAATTGATACCCATAATGAAATTCTTATTTCGCAATAAAATTATCGTATAAACAATTCACTGCTTGCTTCATCACCGTATTGAATCCATCAGTATAACCTGGATGGCATCCGTTGCTGATCACCACGATCCCGAATTTTTCCTCAGGGTGGAAATACATGATACTGTATAAGCCATAGGCAGAACCGGTATGACCTTTCAGTGTTTTCCCGGCGATCAGTTTATCTGACGTGGCGATCGCTAAGCCATAGTTCTCTTTACCCGGGATCGGGGTCTGCATCTCTTGTGCAGATTTCTTCGAGATGATCCGCTTTCCCTTGTACTTGCCCATCTGCATATGCATGGTCATATATTTCGCCAGATCGGCAGCTGATATTTTCATGCCACCAGTGGGGGAGAAAATAGGAGTGGAATAACCCATGACATAATTGGCGATCTCTTCGCTTCGGGGAGCATATGCGCCAGGTGCCGCAAAAAATTTTGCCGAGTCGACCCGGTACTCGTAAATATTTGCAAACCGGGATTTATCCAGCGAATCAATACAGTATCCTCCATATAATCCAAGCGGGTCGAGTACATGATGTTTAACATACTGGTCAAATCGTTCACCGGAGATCCGTTCAATAACAGTTCCCACCAAATTATAATTCAGGTTGCAATACTGGTAATCTTTGCCGGGTTCATAGTTGTTATAACATTTTGCCCAATCAGGATTTTTTGCCGGGTTGATCGCATCCAGTGTGAAATATCCCTGGCTGTCGTTCAAAGATGAACGGTGCGCCATCAGATTACGCAAAGTGATCACGGTTTCGGGGAATTTTGGGTTCCTGACTTTAAAACCGACCAGGTTGCTGATATCATCATCCAGGGAAAGCTTTTTGGCCTGTACCAGTTGCATCACTGAGGTGGCAGAGAAAGATTTGGATATGGATGCGATCCGGAAAATGCAATCATCGGAAAGCGGGATATTATTTTCCACATCCTTCAATCCAAAAGAATGGGTATAGATGAGCTTACCCTTTTTCACCACGGCAACTGATAGCCCTATAACAGGTTGCTTTTCCATGATGGCACGTATTCCTGCTTCCGCCTGATCTGCCTGGGCGAAACAGGACGAAGAAAGAATCAGAGCAACAGATACCAGGAATAACGTCAGGCGTGCATGCATTTTATCAGGGTTGTTTTATGGAAGCTATAGAATAGATATCATACTGCAAACAAATCAGGTCCTTCCCCGGACAGCCGTTTGAGAATATCCATCGCCCTGCTGGCATCGGATTTATTAACGAAAATATGATCATGATAGTAAGCTGCTACTACATTGCAGCTGATGCCTTCTTTGGCCAGCGCCGTTGAGAAAGCTGCGGTGAGTCCTACAGCATCCAGGGAAGAGTGCACTTTTAATTTGATCCATGAAGCAACAAATGAATAGGGCAGATCCTGGCTGTCCGCATAGGATCTGGGTATGATCACCGTGATGCCTTCTTCTTCTTTGAACTGGCCGATGACCTCCTGCAGGTCAATATAGTCGATGGACGGAACAGTGCAGAATACAAATTCGCCTTCATACAAATGAGGCTCCATATTTTTAAGCAGCGTAGACAGATTGGTTTCGCCGTTCATTTTGATTTATTATTCAACATACAATTTGACCAGGCTGCCCTGGTCATTTCAAATTTCAATTCCTTTGAGCCATGTTTGCCTGTTTCCATCCACCCCAGGTTTCTATAGAAAGTCTCTGCTTTGGTTCCGGGAGCCGTGGACAACCAGAGGGTGTCGGAATATATGGAGAAATACCAGTTCAACATATCATTGTGCAATGATGTTCCGATGCCTTTATTCTCATGGAGTGGATGAACAAACAGGGCCCAGACATTCTTATCCAGAACATCGACCACTGAAAATCCGACTATCCTGATTTCCATAAGACAGACCCATCCTTTCCCCCTGGTGGTGAGCATGGCTATATAGTCTTCATAATTTATCAGGTCTGGAGATGACAACCTATTCTCCCTGACAGAATTTCTCACCTCATGCATTTCTTCTATATCGAAACGCGTTGCTTCCCTGATCATCATATTATTAGTCTTCTGGTAAATTATCGTGTCAGAAAGTTATTGAATTGGCGGCGATTTGTTTTCAATCGATTGAACTCTACCCTGATCTATTTTTATTTAACTTGACTGATCTGATCTAAGAACCTTAATCATACTTACATGCCCCAACGTCGCACGTTTATCAAAGATGTAGCTGCTGCCAGCGGCCTGATGATATTTTCATCCATTACCCAAAAAGCATCGGCAACCGAAAAGCCATTGGCCCCCAGGATTAGATTTTCAGTGATCAATATCAATCATAACCACATTTATGGTATGGCCAATGCCCTGATCAAAGGAGGCGGGGAGTTGGTATCTGTGTATGCAAAAGAGCCTGATCTGATGGCGCAGTTCACTAAAACCTTTCCACAGGCCAAACTGGCTGCAAGCCCCAGGGAGATCCTGGAAGATAAATCCATACAGGTGGTGCTGAGTTCCGGGATCCCTGACGAACGAGCACCGCTGGGCATTGAAGTGATGAAACACGGGAAAGACTACCTGGTAGACAAACCCGGGATCACCACGTTAGAACAGCTGGCCGAGGTCAGGAAAGTTCAAAAAGAGACTAAAAGGATCTATTCCATCATGTACAGTGAACGGTTTGAAAACAGGGCCACTATCAAAGCAGGCGAATTGGTTCAGTCCGGCGCCATTGGCAAGGTGATACAAACTATAGGGTTGGGTCCGCATCGAATGAATCCTAAATCCCGACCTGAATGGTTTTTTGATAAGAAAAGATATGGAGGCATCATCACCGATATTGGTTCACACCAGTTTGATCAGTTCCTCTATTTTACCGGATCAACATCAGGTGAGATCGTGGCTTCACAAGTGGGGAATGTTCATTACTCCCAGTATCCAAATTTTGAGGACTTTGGAGATGTGATGTTAAAAGGAAATGGCGGGACGGGTTATATAAGGGTGGATTGGTTTACGCCGGATGGACTGAAGACCTGGGGCGATGGCCGCCTCACCATCCTGGGAACCGATGGTTTTATTGAGATCAGAAAGAATATAGACATTGCCCGCAGTGACAAGGGGAATCATCTTTATATGGCGAATCAGAAGGAAACTGTTTATATTGACTGTAGTGATGTAGAGCTGCCATTTGGAAAGCTATTTGTTGACGATGTACTGAACAGAACGGAGACCGCTATGACGCAGGCACATTGCTTATTGGCCACGGAGCTGGCACTCAAGGCGCAGAAATATGCAAAGAAAATTTAGTAGTTAATGCACAAGACCCCCGATGCAACTCGTCTTGAATTAGTAGACGCTCTCCGTGGATTTGCCGTCATGGCCATTTTACTGGTACACAACCAAGAGCATTTTATTTACCCGGTCTACCCTGATCCGGCGAGTCAGCCCAATTGGTTAAACGTACTGGATAAAAGGGTTTACGAATTAACATTCGGCATGTTCGCCGGGAAGTCTTACTCCATCTTCGCCTTGCTTTTCGGATTTACATTTCACATACAATATACTAATCAGCAGAAGCAGGGGAAAGACTTCGGATATCGGTTTCTTTGGCGTTTGTTATTACTTACAGGGTTTGCAACTATAAACTCGATGTTCTTCCCAGGGGGCGACGTATTGCTGCTATATGCGGCAGTGGGGGTCAGCCTGTTCATTGTCCGCAAGTGGAGTGATAAAGCCATCCTTATTACGGCCATTGTATTATTATGTCAGCCGATAGAGTGGTTTCACTATATGATGGGTCTGATGGATCCTGCCTATACCCTGCCTGATCTTGGGGTGAACCGGTTCTATATGGAGGTGATCAATAATACGAAAGAAGGAGAGCTGGGCAAATTCATCATTGGCAATATCACTACTGGTCAGAAGGCCAGTTTTCTTTGGGCAGTGGGTACAGGGCGTTTCCTGCAGACTGCCGGGTTATTCATGATCGGATTACTGATAGGCAGAAAACAGCTTTATGTTTCCACTCAGGAAAATATTCGTTTTTGGGTTAAAGTGCTGATTGCATCTGCTGTGATGTTCAACCCCTTGTATCTGCTCAAAATTGCCGTATTCGATAATGGGAGTTCTGATCTGATCAAGCAAACTGCCGGGGTTGTATTTGATATGTGGCAGAAGTTTGCATTCACTTTTGTGCTTGTATCATCTTTCGTTTTATTGTACCAATCTGAAGCGTTTAAACGGCTCACCGCCAATCTGCGTTTCTATGGCAGGATGAGCCTGACGAATTATATCACTCAATCCTTTATTGGCGCGCTTATTTATTTCCCGTTCGGACTTAATCTTGCACCAAAACTTGGGTTTGCGCCGAGTTTGCTGGTTGGATTTGCCATGTTTTTCCTCCAGGTAGCTTTTTGCAAGTGGTGGTTAAAACATCATAAGCAGGGACCTTTTGAAAGTCTTTGGCATAAATTGACCTGGATCAATAAGTGAGTTTTAATAACTGCGATACCCTTTCATGCCGCGGGCATAAATTTCTGTTTATGAGGAAAATTCTTCTGACTTCAGTAGCTGTTTTTATTATCTGTTATTTGAATGCGCAAGTGCTGTTCAATGCCGGAGAGTTGAACATCAGTCTTGACAAGCGCGGTCATTTTACGGAGATCTCAAACAAAATTACCGGTAAGAATTATCTCTATACTGATACTGTTGCTTCGCTGATGACGCTGGTGAGTGGCGACAAAAAATATGAGCCTACCGGTTTAAGCTATGATAAGGTG
>JAHEFC010000046.1:0-1669 GCA_024640385.1 Sphingobacteriales bacterium | reverse complement strand
ACCGGCCAATAAAATTGACGGCGTGATCTGGGGTCCCATTCCCACTACTATCAGTAAAACGGTTGGCGAGATCATTGGCGTGGTGCGAGACAACGAAGTTGCCCTGGGGATACAGGTATTGAATATCAAAACCCTGGGCGGTGATTATCCGAACCGGGAAGGAAGTACCTGGAGCAGGGGTATAGCTGCTGTACCTGCAAAATGGGGAAGTCTTTTGCAGGCATATGCTATCAACAGGGACCGCGAAAGAACTATAGATGGGTGGGGTGGCCAGCAAAAGAACATGCCGGTGAAAGCCATCAAGGGCGAGACCATAGTTGGCACCCGGATCGCCATGTTTTCCTGCAATGAACCGGGAACGTTGGACAGGCTTGAACGCATAGAAATAGACGAAAAGCTTCCCCATCCTACCATTAAGGGAGTCTGGTTCAAGAAGTCGGGGATCTATGGTAAGCCGTACCTGATCTCCTCATTTGGCGAAAGCGATATTGACGAGATGATCGGGTATGTGAAGAAAGCCGGATTAATATCACTGTATCATGAAGGACCTTTTCAGAGTTGGGGGCACTATATTCTTGACCCGAAACAATTCCCGAACGGGCGAAAAGGTTTGAAAGCCTGCGCAGATAAAGCCCATGCAGCAGGTTTATACCTGGGCATGCATACGCTGACGAATTTTATCAATACCAATGATCCCTATATCACCCCGGTGCCAGACAAGAGACTCAGCGTAACCGGATTTTCTGTTCTGGCAAAAGGCATAGATTCTGTTCAGCAAGACATTGAAGTGGCATCGCCCGAGTATTTCAATAATGAAAAAGCCAATAGCCTGCATACGGTCAGGATCGGATCTGAATTGATCAGGTATAAATCTGTAACAGCACAACCTCCTTATGTTTTGCTGGATTGCCAGCGTGGTGCTTTCGGAACGGCAAAGTCTGCACATGGATCCGGGGAGCAGGTGGGAAAGCTTTTTGATCATCCTTACAATGTGTTCTTTCCTGACCTGGACATGCAAAGAGAAATAGCAAGGAATATCGCCAACCTGATGAATGAAACAGGTGTGGATCACCTGGATCTTGACGGGCACGAAGGCGCTTTGGCCTCCGGGCAGGGCGACTATGCCATTGAGTTGTTTGCCAAAGATGTGTATGACAATGTGAAACATGATCTTATCATGGGTACCAGTTTAAGCAAAACATTTTACTGGCATACGGGATCATATTATAACTGGGGTGAGCCCTGGTATGGTGGATTCAAAGAAAGCATGCAGCAGTACCGGATCGATAACCAGGGATTGTTCGACCGGAATTTTATGCCGCATATGCTGGGCTGGTATTTGCTTTCTGAAAATACCACGCTACCTGAAATGGAGTGGATGCTGGCCAGGGCTGCGGGTTACAGTGCAGGATTTGCCATGGTGGCCAGGCCTGAGGCGCTGCGGAAAAACCCGATCACCAATAGTTTGCTTGATGCTATCCGGGAATGGGAAACAGCGCGTCATGGGAAAGCGTTCTCTGCAGCGCAGAAAGAAGCGTTGAAAAATCCGAAAAATGAATTTCATCTTGAAAAAATATCCGAGGGAAAATGGACGCTGAATACCTATGCCATGTCTGATGTTTTTGTGAGAGAGAAATTTGAACGTCAGCCTGGTGAACCAACGCATACA
>JAHEFC010000045.1:10613-15081 GCA_024640385.1 Sphingobacteriales bacterium | reverse complement strand
ACTGCAATCGCTGATCCTATCACACCGTACATGTGGAAGCTCTGCAGGCGGAACATCTCCTGAATTCTGAACCAGGATATCACCTGGGATTTTACCAGCACGATACCAAACAATACACCCATGACCAGGTACTTGAGCAGGTGCCACCAGGGTTGGTGTTCTTCCATATTGTTAACGCACTGTGCATTGAGAGACCTGGTTTCAAAGTCGGTGTTCTCTTCAAACTTCTTAACCTTCTCTTCTATTTCGATTTCTGAAAGTCCTTTTAATTGAGTTGACATTAGTCTGTTTTTAGAGATTCATGATAAAGGGTAAGATGATATTGGCCATAACGAAACCGCCAGCCATAAAGCAACAGGTTGCGATCACTGAAGGCCATTGCATGCTTGAAATTCCCATGATGGCGTGCCCTGATGTACAACCGCCCGCATACCGGGTTCCAAAACCAACCAGGAATCCACCTATGACCATAAGTACGAAACCGCGCGCGGTAAACAGAGCCGGCCAGTTAAAAACTTCAGCAGGAACCATAGTTCTGTAATCCGTTACACCGTAGCTGCTGAGTTCTTCAGCGAGTTTGGGGTTAACGTGAACTGCTTCGGGATCCGATAAAAATGTTGCAGTAAGCAGGCCGCCTAAAACTATGCCCGCCACAAAAAGTAGGTTCCAGGCTTCTTTTTTCCATTCATATTTAAAGAATGAAATATTTGCCGGCAGACAAGCTGCACATACATGCCTCAGCGAAGAGGATATTCCAAAGGTCCGGTTCCCAAGTATAAGAAGTATGGGAACAGTAAGACCGATCAGTGGTCCTGCAACATACCAGGGCCAGGGGTGTTTGAGCCATTCTAACATAAAACTGCTTTTAATTATTATACAAATTTCCTAAAATAAAGATACCCTGTAAGTGACGAAAATCACAGTCGGTAATTAACTATGAAGTTAACATGGTGCATGTTGACTTTGTTGATGGTTAAGCGCCCGCTTTGTACGTCCTCCGCATCCAGTTTATATGTATACATGGCCTCGACCTGCAGGCCTTTCATGAATCCTGAAAATTCGTAAGAAACATCGGCCAGGAACTGGTGATAAGAAGGCATGCCATATTTGTTCAGCGCTATATTGGTCACTCCCGGCATGTTGTAATAGCCATAACTTATTTCAGATTTGAACTTCTTACCCCAGCCTTTGAAATAATTGACTGAAAAAGCGTTTACATCTCCAGCTCCTTCATTTCTTTCTCTTTTCAGGAAGGTATACATTGGCTCGCGGCCCCATTCACGGGGGAACAAAAAACGCCCGTCTGCTGTGATTCGCGTGTAATTCAGTAAAAGCTTCGATTTATCTTGCTTTAATCCCAGGCGACCTGAAAAAACATTGGCTTTATGCCGGGGATCGAAATAGGTTTTCATAAGATCCTCATTGCCACCATTGCCAATGGCGTTCTGGTGGGTATATTGAAACCCGGCAATACCGGAAATTTGCCCACCAAAATTCCATTCGGCGTCGGTTTGCAACATCAGCGTATTGAAGATATTATCCGTGTAATATTCCCAGCCCTGAACGGTCCAATTTGGTTTGATCTGGTAGGTGAGCCCTAAAACACCCACTCCGGACGATTTCAGGTTTCCTTTATAGCCGCTTTTCCCACCTTCTGTATTCGAGCCGGTTGGATATAAGCCAATGGACTCCTCAATGTCGAACCATTTCACAGTTCCGCGTGGAGAAATCCGGGTCAGCCAGCCTCCCTGTATCCTTGTGCGTTTGATCTCCCTGAGATCAAGCCATATCCCCTGTTCTCCCGTGGGCCGCATTCTCCCGTCCTGCGGATTGATGAATGGAGTCACGATACCCTGCTTCCCCCATGTAAGTACCGATTTCTTATAGTGATATTTCAGATTGAAATCTTCCAGCCTGTCCATATCAGATTTGTTGGAAAGGTCTTCGATGTCAAACTGTCCTATCTCATAACGGTTAGGCATACCTGTAGATGGATCTGGTTTGGTCAGGTCAGATGAGGTGAGGTTCCATACAAAAAAACCGCCCACACTGAATTGAAATCCTTTGTATATGCCGGTCTCGTATTTCAGGCCCCCACCGGCTGCCAGTGCGTAATAATCACTGAGTTCTTTTTCATTATTGGTGGACATGTAATACAAGCGGAGATGCAGGTCAACACGGCTTCCTTTGCGCAATGCATACCCAAGCGTGGTGGTATCGGCATCCCGTGCATGGTTCTCCTCCGTCTGTGCCAATGATGATATACTTATAGCAATAGCAAGAATGAAAAGTAGTGTTTTCACTGCTTTAATTTATTTGATATGTGAACGGGAATGAGGAGGGTCAGGGGAGAGTAAAAGAGAGGGGGGAGTAGAAACGTCCCCCCGTTTTAATCCTCAAACACACTAATGAAAAGCGTTTATAATAACGTGGTTGGACACACGTAATCTGTGATCTTGAATTTGCCTGAATCCTTAATGGCCTTGAAACCTCCCTGGATATCCACCAGGTTGTCAAATCCCCTGGCGCGCAGTGTTGAGATAAAGATCATTGACCTGTAGCCTCCCGCACAATATACAAAGTAGGTTTTATTTTTGTTGATCAACTGCATGCTGTCGTTGATAAAATCCAGCGGGGCATTTTCTGCATCTACAAGGTGTTCTGAATCATATTCGCTTTTTTTGCGTACATCCAGAACGTTTTCACCTTTCGCAACCAGGTCGTGCAGTTGATTCACATCAACCTGGGGAATAACATCAACCTCTTGCCCGGCTTTCTTCCACGCGTCGAACCCTCCTTCAAGATAACCGATAGAGAAATCATAGCCAACCCTTGCCAGCCTTGTCACAATCTCTTCTTCACGTCCGGGTTCTGCCACAATCAGGATCTGTTGCCTGATATCGGGGATCATGGTTCCCACCCAGGGTGCAAAATTACCATCAATACCAATATTGATGCTATTGGGGATGAATCCCTTTGCAAAATCTTCGGGTTTTCTTGTATCAAGTATTAAAGCCCCGGTTTCGTTGGCTGCCGCTTCAAATGCTGCAGGCGAAAGCGCATGGTTTCCACGCTTCAATACATCTTTGATACTGTCATATCCCTGGATATTCATCAGTACATTCATGGGGAAATAGCTCGGAGGAGCTACCAGCCCTGTCAGTACCTGTTTCTTGAATTCCTCTTTGGTCATTGGCTGAAGCGCATAATTTGTAGCTTTCTGGTGACCAAGGGTATCTGTAGTTTCCTTGCTCATATTCTTGCCACAGGCACTTCCGGCACCATGTGCAGGATACACAATAATATCATCAGCCAGGGGCATGATCTTGTTTCTCAGTGATTCATAAAGATGCCCTGCGAGAATATCTTCAGTAAGCTCTGCTTTTACTTTTTGAGCCAGATCGGGGCGGCCAACATCACCAATGAATAAGGTGTCTCCGGAGAAAAGTCCTGTCTCTTTACCATTCTCATCGATAAGAAGGAAGCAGGAAGATTCCATCGTATGACCCGGGGTGTGGAGCACTTTGATTTTTATCTTGCCCAGCTGGAGCAGTTCCCCATCTGAGGCAATATGTGCTTTGAAAGAAGGAGCGGCGGTAGGTCCGTAAACGATGGTAGCGCCAGTTTCTTTTGCCAGGTCTATATGCCCTGACACGAAATCGGCATGGAAGTGGGTTTCCAAAACATACTTGATCCTGGCCCCGTCTTTTTTTGCCCTTTCGATATAAGGTGCAACTTCGCGCAGCGGATCAATAACAGCTGCTTCACCTTCACTCTCGATATAATAGGCCCCCTGTGCCAGGCAACCAGTGTAGATCTGTTCTACTTTCATGCTTAGTTTCAATTTTACAGTTAACAAATTTCGATACTAGAGCTGCTTTTTACTATGACTTTTGTCACAAAAAGCAGAAATATTTATTTGAGAAATAGTTCCTTGATGATGATATAGATGCCCATGACCAGAACAAACCAGCCGAAAGCCTTCTTGAGGGTATGGGCGTTGATCTTGCGGTTGAAAGAGTTCCCTATGAATAATCCCACCACGGCAAGTCCGGTTACGGTCAGAAGCAGTTTCCAGTCCATGGTATAGTGGCCGATATCCCCCAGGAATCCGAATAACGACTTCATGGCTATGATCAGCAAAGAAGTACCCACGGCCTGTTTCATGTTCAGTTTGCTGAGCAGCACCAGGGCGGGGATGATCAGGAATCCGCCTCCTGCTCCTACCAATCCCGTGAGCGTACCCACCACCACGCCTTCGAGCATGATCAGGGGATAGTTGAATTTCTGTTCTTCTTCAGGACAATCCTCACATTTTCCGCTTTTATCGCGGATCATACTTATAGAAGCTGCCGTCATGAGTACGGCAAAAAGCAGCATCATGAGCAGGGGTTTCGTCAGAACGAAGTCCCCGATATTCATAATATGGTCCGGTATGGCCGGAACAACCCATTTCCGCGTAGCATAA
>JAHEFC010000045.1:0-10603 GCA_024640385.1 Sphingobacteriales bacterium | reverse complement strand
GCTGCAATAGAGGGAATTCCAAAAATAATCGCGGTTTTCATATTTACGAGGCCATCCTTGTACTTGGGGAGAACACCCACCAGGCTGGTACTGCCCACGATGAAAAGGGAATAAGCTGTAGCCAGTACCGGGTTTACACTGAACAGGTAAACCAGCACCGGAACGGTAAGAATTGAACCGCCGCCGCCGATAAGTCCTAATGATATGCCGATCAGTAACGATGCGAAATAGCCGAGAATTTCCATTATTTCCATGGCGCAAAAGTAAAATGCCGATGCTGCCTGAATGGTGACCAAAATCACCTAGTTAGAGAGGCAGAGAGAAAGAGAGGTAGAGAGTGAGAATTCTTACTCTCTGACGTTCCGGCTTTTTGACTCTCTTATACCAGCTCAATAGAGTTTCTATGCAGGATGACCATCTTATTAATTTCCATTTTCTTCAGCAGCCTGGAGATCACCTCCCGGGAAGAATTCAGGTCGTTTGCAATTTGCTGGTGGGTTAGATTGATGTGCTTGCCGATCTTTTCAGATTGTCTTTTCAGGTACCAGTCCAGTCTTTCATCCATGTTCTTGAATGCGATATTGTCGATCACTACCAGCAGCTCTTCAAACCTTGAGCGGTAGGTTTCCAGCACGAAATAATACCAGCCCTTATACTTGGTCATCAGTTCGTCCATGTAACTTATCGGGATCATCAGCACTTCCGTTTCTTCCACGGCCACGGCCATGATCTCACTTGCCTGGTTACGGGTAGCACAGATCATACTTAATGCGCAGGCATTTCCCCTTTCAAGAAAGTACATAAAGAATTCACCCCCATCCTCCCCCTCCCTGTACAATTTAACTTTCCCGCTGATAATGAGCATGGTGGCCCGGAAGTACTGACCAGTCTTCATCATTATCGACCCTTCTTCAAAAGTTTTGCTTTCACCGATCGTGGAAATATAACGGGCAAGCTCGGTATCGAACATCGGAAATAATTTCATCAGTTCCTCTGGAGTGTACATTTAGCAAGGGTTTTAGCCAATTTCTTGAATCTGATAAAATTAGGCTTTTAAGGTTAGTTAACAAAGAGCGCCGCTCATCCCGTGCAACATCCGTACAGAAGCCTTGTCATTATTGAAGTTCACATCATTATGTTATTGACATTGGATGTAACAAAACTTAGCTTTGTATCGTCAAACTAAGGAAGAATTAAGGACGGTAAGGAAACAACAGATGATTAACAGAAAAAACAGGAAGGATGAGAACGACAGAAGAAAAAAGGATCGGAGGTTTGCAGAAAGAACTTAGATCGAGGTTGTATGAAACGGGGTTGCGGATACAGGTTTTGGATGCTGGCAACCATGAACAGGTAAAAGAAACCTTAGACGGGATCTGCGAATTGATAGGATTTGCCAAACTGACTACAGTAGAGGAGGAAAAATTATTATTTCCATCGCTTGCCATCTCAGCCCCATTTATGGTCAGCCTGTTCGAACAGGAGCAGGAACGGATGCATGAAATCGGTGAAAAACTCTGCATCAGCATCGAACAATGGGAAAACAGCCTTTCAACCAGGGAAAAACAACGCCAGATTCAGTTGATCCGGTTTGGATATAATGAATGGATGGCCAATGTGATGCTCTACCTCAACAAACGGCAAATGATACAGGCAGACGAAAATACAGAGGTGTCAGAAAAATTCCTTGTAGTAGAAGCTGCATAATATTAGAGAGGAAGAGAGGCGGACAGTCAGAGAGGAAGAGTTTCCAATTTTTTCTCTCTGACTGTCCGCCTCTCTTCCTCTCTAATTTAACTGCCCCACGGATACACCCGTCCCTGCAAAGGCTTAATGGTTCTCAGGTATGCATATATTGCTTTGAGATCTTCCTCTTTCATTTTACCGAACAGCGACCAGGGCATATAAGAATTGAATGTCGCAGGGTCCCTATTCACATAATCATCAGCAGCATTCGCCCTGAATTTTTGTAAAAACATTTTCTCCGTCCACAGTCCGATACCTGATGTATCAGGAGTTATGTTCGGAATATGTACTGTGAATTTTTCATGTTTGAAAATATTACCTCCTCCTGCAAACCTTGTAAAATCAGGCACTCCACGGTTTCTTGGAGTATGACAGTCGCTGCATGATGCCATGGAAAATAAATACTCCCCATATTTTATTTTGTCTTTTATATCCGGTTTCTGATTCTTATCCAGATAAGGGTTGGGCTGCTGAGTGGGGACCGCCATGGCTATGGGCATGAATAACTCGCGCGCGGGAACTTTATTTTCTATCGGTTTCAGCGTTCGGATGTATTTGATGATATCAGTCAGATCCTGCCTGTTCATTTTTGAATAAGCGAGGTAAGGCATCAACGGAAATAGCGTATCACCATTTTTACTGATCCCCATGGTGATGGCCCTGATCAGTTCATCATCGGTCCAGTTACCAATTCCGGCAGGGGTAATATTTCTCCCATAAACCGTTCCCGGCAAACCCAGTTCAGGACCGAATTTTTCCCCACCCATTCCTTCAGTGCCGGGAACAACAGGACCTGAAAATTTAGAAAAATCCCGTTTACTATGGCAATCCATGCAAGCCATCACCTGCCAGGCCAAATACTTCCCCCGCTCTACTGAGGCTGTTTCTTTAGGCCTGAAACTCCCTATGCCTGCAAGGCTTGTTCTGGCGGAGCGCGAAGAGTGATCACATGAATAAAAAAAGAATATACTGATGACCACAGTACTGAAAAGCAGTAAAAGTTTTTTCATGGCAGCGGCTGGGTAAAGGTTAGCTAGGACAATATAGCTTTATAATGTATAGCGGTTTTTGCAAATGTGCAATAAAAACTTAAACATTTTCTGGTTGACCGCAATTTATCATCGACCCATGTAAACCATAAGAATCTGGACATCACTGGGATTGATGCCCGATATCCTGGATGCCTGCCCCAGTGTACGTGGCTTGATGCGGTTGAGTTTTTCACGCGCTTCCGCACTGATGGCCTGGACTTTTTTATAATCGAAGGTGGTGGGGATCTCCAGTTCCTCCATTTGGTTCATGCGTGATACGAGTTCTTTCTCCTTGCCTATATATACGTCGTATTTCACCTGGATCTCGGCTTGTTGCAAGTGTTCCTTGTTTTCTCTTTCAAAAACCGCCTTTATCGATGGAATTTCAGTCGTTAACTCTTCCAGGGAAATATTTGGCCTTAGGATGATCTGCCCTAGTTTCTGTTTTTGAGTAAGTGAAGCGGAATCTTTTTGCTGTAAAAAGGCATTAATTTCAGCAGGCTCAATAGTCAGCTCATTCATAACCCGTTTGATCCGCTCCACTGCTTCCTGCTTGGATTTTACGGCCTCCAGCCTCTCACGGCTTGCCAATCCCAACATATTAGACTTTTCCGTCAACCTTAAATCGGCATTATCCTGCCGCAGAAGTGTTCTAAACTCTGCCCGGCTGGTAAACATGCGATAAGGCTCTTCGGTGCCCTTGCTGATAAGGTCGTCGATCAGTACCCCAATATATGCCTCGCTTCTTTTAAGGATCAGGGGCTCTTCACCCTGCACTTTAAGGTGTGCATTCATTCCGGCCATCAGGCCCTGGCAGGCGGCTTCCTCGTAACCTGTGGTCCCATTGATCTGCCCGGCAAAGAACAGATTTTCTAACTGCTTGGTTTCCAACGAGTAATGAAGCTGAGTGGGCGGGAAATAGTCGTATTCAATGGCATAGCCCGGCCTGAACATCCTACAATTTTCAAAACCGGGAACTTTTCTCAAGGCGGCAAACTGGACTTCCTCAGGTAAGGAGGTAGAAAAACCATTGACATAGATCTCTATTGTATTCCATCCTTCTGGTTCCACGAACAGTTGATGTCTTTCCCTCTCTGCGAATCGGTTGATCTTATCTTCTATGCTGGGGCAATACCTGGGGCCTACGCCTTCAATTCTGCCGGCATACATGGGGCTCCTGTCAAAGCCGGTTTTTAAGATATCATGCACGGATTGGTCGGTATACGTAATCCAGCAGCTTTTCTGATTGGATCCGTTGATCCGGGGCAGATCCAAATAAGAAAAGCCGGTGACCTCCTGATCCCCTTTCTGTTCTTCCATTTTAGAGTAGTCCAGGGATCTGCCGTCGATCCTGGGAGGAGTGCCCGTTTTAAGGCGGTCGCTTTCAAATCCAAGTTCCACCAATTGCTCAGTTATGCCAGTAGCGGCCTTTTCGGCCATCCGGCCCCCTCCAAATTGTTTCTCCCCGATATGGATAAGCCCATTCAGGAAAGTCCCATTGGTCAATATAACTGCCTTGGCTTCAATATGATGTCCCAATCCCGTGATCACTCCGGTACATCGGCCATCCTTCACCAACAAACCCTTCACCATGTCCTGGTAAAAGTCGATATTTGGGGTCGCCTCCAGCATTTCCCGCCATCTTTGGGAGAATAGCATCCTGTCGCTTTGCGCCCTGGGGCTCCACATGGCAGGACCTTTCGACCTGTTCAACATCCTGAATTGGATCATGGTCTGGTCGGTCACAATCCCGGAATACCCGCCCATAGCGTCGATCTCCCTCACGATCTGGCCCTTCGCAATGCCACCCATGGCAGGATTGCAGCTCATTTGGGCAATAGTCTGCAAGTTCATCGTCACCAGCAACACACGACTACCCATATTGGCTGCCGCAGCGGCGGCTTCACAACCAGCATGGCCGGCTCCAACAACAATCACATCATAATTTGAGAACATAGCCTGCAAAATTACATGTTCCACGTGAAACAGGTTGCAGGTTGCAGGTTGCAGATGGCGGGTCGCAGGTGGCAACCTGCCACCTGCTATAGCTGACATCCGAACTGTTGCACAAAAACCATTCTTGGGGAATCCATCGAGGCCACGCCGATCCCGATGGAGTTGAATGTGGGATTTAATAGCGCTTCGCGGTGGCCTGCACCGGGCACACCTTTGTCAATTAATAATAGAATCAGCACCATCAGGGCATCATCTTGCCCATCAAATATGTTCTCCCCGGCACATTCGGTAATACCTGCCTCATTCATCCGGCGGACAAAACTCTTACCACCTCTCCCGGTATGGCTGATCCTCCCCTTTTCGGCCAGATAATTGGCGTGGTCCTGGGCAGTTCCTACAAGTACTGAAGAAATGATTAACTGGGGCAGTGGCGGAGTACTTGCCAGGCGTGCTGTTAATTCCCTGGATTCCGGGGAAATCGCTTCCGGGAACTGCTCGAGGAATCGAGCTACATATTGGTCTCCAAAAGCCTTTGGGTCTTTTCGCATTAGATTCACCCAATAGGCCAATTCCTGGCCACTACGGCTCAATAAGTTGTATAAAGACTGATTTTGCAGCGCAAGGGAAACAGAGCTGTCCATCTTACGCTGGGTAAGAAAGGATTTACTATTTAAAACCATCGATCCCTGGGTAAACCCATGGGCCGACATGAGCAGAAATAAACCTAAAACAATATGTTTCACGTGGAACGTCGCTTATAAAGACTAAGGTACTGGTCTTCTTTTTTCCGCATTATCCTCTTCTGCTCATTTAACTTATCCTTATAGCCGCATAAGTGGAGGCAACCATGTATCATTACTCTCCTCAATTCTTCTTCCCGTGACGTATTGAGCTGCCGGGCATTATCTACAACCCGCTCTACACTAATATAGATCTCGCCTTGCTTTGGAACCGGGGATTGGCCAGTAAATGCATCTGTCAGATCAAAGGTGATGATATCAGTATAATCATCGTGCTGGAGAAACTGCCGGTTGATCTCCAATAGGTATTCATCCGTACAGAATATATATCTGATCTCTGCCAGGGGCGTTCTTTCTTTCCTGAATAGATCGATCAGCAGCTCTTTCATCAATCGACGTTTACCAAACCAGCGAACAGGTGTCAATTCATGAAATGTTATAGTTGCCATATTCAAAAATAATAATAGAGAAGCAGACGTACCTTTGCAGCGATTATGCCAGCAAAAAGATTATCGGAAATTGCCGTTGGAGTACCCGTTGTGATCAAAGATTTTGAGCAAGACGATATCTTCCTCAAATTGATGGAAATGGGCTTCATTCCGGGAGAACGTGTGGTAGTTCAACAAGTTGCGCCGTTGGGAGATCCCATTTCGATTGAAGTGGCAGGATATCATTTAAGTCTTCGTTTGAACGAGGCCTCCAAGGTATTTGTTGAGGAGATTTAGGCAGAACCTCTCTTAACTAGTTGATTATCAATTTTTTATGAAAATTGGGCTTTATTTCGGCTCGTTCAATCCCATTCATAATGGCCACCTGATCATAGCCAGCCACGTGGTTCAGGAAACTGACCTCCAACAGGTTTGGTTCGTGGTTTCCCCACAAAATCCATTCAAAACCAATCATTCTCTGCTCAACGAATATCACCGGCTGCATCTCGTAAAGCTGGCCATAGAGGATGAAAAAACCCTGAAAGCCACCGATATAGAATTCCGTCTTCCTAAACCATCTTATTCCGTCACCACCCTCCAATACCTGGAAGAGAAATATCCGGAACACGAATTCGCAATAATCATGGGCAGCGATAGCTTGCAGAACCTGGATAAATGGAAAAACGCTGAAGTGATCATGAGCCGATATCCTGTCTATGTATATAAACGCGCAGGGTTTGACATCCGGGAAGATCTTCCTATCAGGAAAACAATACTCAATGCCCCCCTGTTGCAAATTTCGTCTACCCATATACGTAAGTTGATCAAAGAAGGTAAATCGATCCGGTATCTTGTGCCTGATGCCGTAAAGGAAGAAATTGAGCGTAACCACTATTATAAATAATGGCCCGCTTTTTTGATATTGGTCTGGAGAATAGGTGATACGATATCAACCCGGATACAGAGATCCGCTACAAGATCCAACCCAGCAGTAAACAGCCTAATGCTATAATGGGAGCAGGTATACGTGTGAACATCAACATCAGAAATGTAATGATGATAACTGAGATCTGCAACATGCTCAACACCCTCCCGTCCATGGCATCGATCAGCGAAATATCACGGGTAAGAAAAACCGTTGACGCAGCCATAATGCCTACCACTGCAGCATTGATCCCTTTCAACGAGCGGTAGATGCCTTTATATCTTTGCAGGTTTTGCCACACGGGATAGAAAAATAAAACCAGCAATGCACTTGGCAGAAATATTCCAATTGCGCCAATAATACACCCGATGAATTGCATCCTGTCGCCCGAATTTTTCAATGCCACACCACCAACAAAAGACGCTATGGAAAAAACCGGACCCGGTATTGCCCTGACAACCCCTGCGCCTGTAAGAAATTCCTCCTGGTCCATCCTGATCACATTCTGATTCTGTCGCTGTATCTTGGCCGAAGTAGGTCGAACTACATACTGCTCATACATCATCGGGATCAAAACATCTCCGCCGCCGAATACAATGCTCCCAAAACGATATTGGTTTTCAAAAAGGTTGAACGCCTTCCGGTTCTCCCACTCCTGTTTGCGGGAAACTTCAGAAAGTATACCACTGATCAGAAAAATGGAAAAAAAGATGACCAGGTTTCCCCATTTGATAGGCCTGTATGGTATGGTCTGCTGCCGGCCAGGCTCCCGGCCGGTAAACGACGTGATCAGTCCTCCCAGCACAATAACAATTGGAAAGATCCAGGGTGTTTTGAAAAAATAGTACGTAACGATCATGGAAAACACCATGATCAGCCTCGCAGTCCGGTTACGGACCACCAACGTAAAGGCCCTTAAACTGGCGAAGGCCAAAAAACCCACTGCCATCGGCTGAATGAACTTGAATACATCCGTAGCAATATTATTTCGCTCAATAAAACTCAACAGAAAGCTCAATGCTCCCATCAGAATGCTTGCCGGAAGTATCCAGATCAACAAAGTAAGCACCGCCAAAGGAAGCCTTCCCCGTTTATAGCCTATCAACGTCAGCGTTTGTGTTGAAGAGGCTCCAGGAAGCAACTGGCAGAATGCATTGTACTCCAACAATTCTTCTTCTGTAATGTCTTTCCGCTGATGTACAAAAGTTTTAAGCATCATACCAAAATGCCCCTGTGGGCCACCGAAAGCAGTAATAGAATGAAAAAAAACCGCCCGCAAAAATGGTATATGGCGTAGAAGCTGCAATATGATCCTTTGTTCTCTGAATTTAAATAACTCTGTTCACTGTGCCAATTCCAAAGACTAAATTGCAGCAGATAATACACCATGGCAAAATTTCTTTTAGTGTTGCTGCTCTTTTCGGCTATTATCTCATGTTCACCATCCTACTATAAGAAGATCGCTCAAACGCCTAAACCTGCCTTCAATCCTGGTGTTCCAGACTATGGTGATTTAAACATGTGGGCTGCACATCCCTACAAGAAAGATCCATCAGACAGTCTGCCAATTCCTTTTCAACAAGACTGGCGGGATTCCGTTGTGGATGTATTCTTTATTCACCCTACCACTTTCACAGATCATTCCAGGGCCTGGCAAATTAATGCCGACATCACCAATGATACCCTCAATGCCAAGACAGACTATTCCAGCATCCTGTACCAGGCAACTATTTTCAATCAACAGTCGAGGATCTTTGCCCCCCGCTACAGGCAGGCTCATTATGATATGTACAACTTTGCGGATACCTCGGTAGCCAGAAAAGCATTTGACACAGCCTATAGCGATATCAGAAGCGCCTTCATGTATTATCTCGATCATTTCCAGGGAAGGCCGATAATCATTGCTGGCCATAGCCAGGGGACACAGCATGCAAAAAGGCTGCTCAAAGAGTTCTTTGATGGCCAGGTGCTGAAAAACAGACTTGTAGCGGCCTACCTGGTCGGGATGCCTGTCAAGGCAGACGAATTCAAAACTATAGCTCCCTGCAAAGACTCGCTGCAAACCGGTTGTTTCGTAACCTGGAGAACATTCCGCAAGGACTACGAAGGACCAAAATATCTGTCCCTGGAAAACAATACCGCCGTAACGAACCCCCTGAACTGGAAAACAGACACCAGTTATGCGCCAAAAACCCTGCATAAGGGGGCAATTCTTTACAAATTCAACAAAATCTTCAAAACAACCAACGACGCCCAGGTCCACGGCAATATCCTATGGGTAAGTAAGCCGAAATTTCCTGGCGCTATGTTTTACAGGTCAAAAAACTACCATATCGGCGACCTGAACCTTTTCTATACCAATATCCGCGAAGATGTGAAACGGAGGATCGGGCTTTTTTGGAAGTAAATAGCTGAGGAAAACCGCAGGATGCAGGATGCAGGTTCCAGGTTGCAGGTTGCAGGTTGCGGGGTAAGGATCGCAGGTTGCAAGTTGCAAGTGGAGGGTTCCGGCTAAAGGCGGAAACCAGCTAGCCAGTTCTATAATCTGCCAAAACGCGCTCCGCCTTCTGCAACCTGCTACCTGCTACCTGCAACCTGCTGACTAAAGCTATCCTTTACACTGACCATCAGCATATTCAGTCTCCATCGCAATGTTTACCTTAATGCCATGAAAACCTTTGTTGTTCCAACCGATTTCTCCCCGGTCTCAGTTAATGCCATGAATTATGCCATTAATATGGCCAAGGATATTCACGCCAGCGTGATCTTGTTTCATGCTTACCAGGTTCCTGTTGCATTCAGCGAGGTGCCGGTAGTTACCATCAGCCTGGACGAAATGAAAAAGCAGTCTGATGAAAAAATGCTCGAGTTGAAACACAGCGTGGAGCATATCACATCGGGAGAGGTAGACGTCAGGATACATAACGTGCTCGGTGACACCATCGAAGAACTTGAAAATCTTTGCCAGACGGAAAAACCATTTGGCATCATCATGGGCACCCACGGTGCCGGCGCCATCGAGACCCTGTTTCTCGGCAGTACCACCCTGTCCGCATTAAATCGATTACACGTTCCCGTTATGATCATACCTCCGGGTGCAACATACAAACGCATACACAGGATTGGCTTCGCATGCGATTACTCGCAGGTTGCTGAATCAACACCTATCCAGGAAATATCAAAATGGATCAGGCTCTTCGATGCCAGGCTGAAAGTTCTCAACGTCGATTATAACAACAGGCAGTTCAATCCAAACGTTCCCATGTCACTTACCAAGGTGCATGAACTGCTGGCACCACTAAATCCAGATTTTCATTTTATTGACGACCCCGATATCGAAGAGGGGATCAATGCATTTGCAGAAACCCATGGGATCGAACTGCTGATCACGATCCCTAAAAAACATAAACTGCTCGGTAAAATATTTCAACGCAGCCATACACGCACACTGGCTATGCATGCCCATGTGCCGATACTGGCGATACACGAATAATAAGAGACCCAGTGAGTAAGAGAGACTGAGAGTAAGAAAAGACTTTTTCTCTCTGCCTCTCCGTCATTCTACCTCTCTTAAAATTCCGCTGTCTTCGGCGTTCTTGGAAAAGGTATCACATCCCTGATATTTCCCATTCCGGTTACAAACTGGACCATCCGCTCAAACCCAAGCCCAAAGCCACTATGCGGCACCGTTCCAAACCGGCGCGTATCCAGGTACCACCAGAGCTCATCGGTCGGTATATGCATTTCTTTCATCCGCTCCACCAGTTTATCCATCCG